>SLOR01000278.1 GCA_007132395.1 Bacteroidales bacterium | reverse complement strand
CTTTGTGCCCTCTGTGCCTTTGTGGTGAAAAGAAAACCACAGAGTCACGAAGGACACGGAGAAATAGAGATTATGAAAGAGAAATATTTAGCAATGAATTATTTTCTGATAAAGCTGTTTTTCCTCCTTTTGTTTCAATAAATATTTTTAGTTTTGCATCGTTCATCTATCCATTCAGAAGAAAAAAAGCGATTTATGAGCCTTAAAAAAGGTTATCCGGTTTGCTTTATATTGTTCCCGTCAGATATTCCTGACAAGGGCCTGCAGGCCCTGTAACTTCAGGCGTTTAACCTGAAAAACAATCCCAACACAGTTTTCTTAATAAATCATACAAGTTCGACAAAATAGAATTTTGCCATCGCATTTTTTATTTTGCAAATCAAAACTTATTAAAACAAAAAAAGAATGAAAAAATTATCTGTAATTGCTTTCGGAGGAAATGCATTGCTCAGAGGCGACCAGGTAGGTACTATTGAAGAGCAGGAACAAAATGTTTATGACACCTGCCAGCACCTGGTTGGATTAATTAAAAAAGGATACGATCTCGTAATCGGCCACGGCAATGGCCCGCAGGTAGGTAATGTGCTGCTGCAGCACGAAGCCGGGCATAAAATCTACGGCCTTCCTACACAACCCATTGATTTTTGTGTTGCAGAAACGCAAGGCTCCATCGGATTTATGATTGAGCAGCAACTGCGTAATGTGCTCAAAGAACATGGCATTGAGCGCAATATCGTTACCCTGGTAACCCAGGTGGTGGTTGACAAAAATGACCCCGCTTTCCAAAATCCCACCAAGCCTGTTGGCCCTTTTTATACCAAAGAGGAAGCCGATAAGCTGGCCCAAGAAAAGAAATGGATTTTTCATGAAGACCCCCGTAAAAGAGGCTGGAGAAGAGTAGTGGCCTCCCCACGTCCATTCATTATTCCCAACTGGGAAGTAGTGGAGAAGTTGGCCCGCGAAGGAAATATTGTAATTACCGTTGGCGGTGGCGGTATTCCTGCTTATATTGATGACAAAGGAAAATTGGTAGGTATTGACGCGGTAATAGACAAAGACCTTGCCTCCTCACTGCTGGCTGCCAAGATTAAAGCCGATGAGTTTTGCATCCTTACCGATGTACCCAATGTGTACATCAACTTCCATAAGCCCGGTGAGCAGAAACTGGAAAGAATCTCCATTCCTGAAATAAGGAAGCACCTTGATGATGGGCAGTTTACAGAAGGAAGTATGGCTCCTAAGGTTAGAGCCTGCATGGAGTTCGTTGAAAATGGCGGCAAGGAAGCCATTATTACCGAGGCTGCACAACTGGAAAACGATAAAGCCGGTACCATCATTCATGCGTAGAAATAAGTATTATTCAATCACCCAGTTATAATCATTTAAATACAGGAGAATCAAACTATGGCATTTAATCTCAGAAACAGAAATTTTTTGAAGTTGCTGGACTTCACCCCTAAGGAAATCAAGTTTTTACTTGACCTTTCTCTTGATCTAAAAAAAGCCAAGTACGGCGGATATGAACAGCCCAGGCTTGCAGGCAAAAACATTGCTCTTATTTTTGAAAAGGACAGCACCCGTACACGTTGTGCTTTTGAAGTAGCTGCCTTCGATCAGGGAGCAAGAGTTACCTACCTGGGACCCACCGGAAGCCAGATTGGTAAGAAAGAATCCATGAAAGATACTGCCCGTGTACTGGGACGTATGTACGATGGTATTGAATACCGCGGTTTCGGGCAGCCCATCGTGGAAGAGCTGGGAAAATACGCCGGCGTTCCCGTATGGAATGGTCTTACCAACGAGTTTCATCCCACCCAGATTCTTGCTGACTTCCTCACTATGATGGAGCACTGCGATAAGCCCCTGCATCAGGTAAAATTCTGCTACCTGGGTGATGCCCGTAATAACATGGGTAACTCCTTGCTGGTAGGTGCCGCAAAAATGGGTATGGATTTCCGTGCTGCTGCTCCTAAAGAGGTGCAACCCTCTGAAGAACTGGTTGCCCAGTGTCGCGAAATTGCCAAAGAAACAGGTGCCAAAATTACCATCACCGATAATGTGGAAGAAGCGGTAAAAGACTGCGATTTCCTTTATACCGACGTATGGGTATCCATGGGCGAGCCCGCCAATGTATGGGAAGATAGAATTAAACTGCTGAAGCCTTACCAGGTAAATATGGATGTAATCCGCAAAACCGGCAACCCCAAGGTTAAGTTCCTGCACTGCCTGCCTGCTTTCCACAACCGTGAAACCACTGTTGGAGAAGATATTTTCCAGAAGTTTGGTTTGGATGGAATGGAAGTGGTAGAAGATGTATTTGAATCAGAGCACTCCGTGGTATTTGACCAGGCTGAAAACCGCCTGCATACCATTAAAGCCGTAATGGTAGCTACCCTGGGAGCATAGTACTTCCCAAATAGTCTTATAAAAAAAGCCGCTGCAAGTTCATTATGCAGCGGCTTTTTTTGTGATGTGTTTTAAGAATATTAATGAGATTCAATGGCCTTACCCAGAGAAGCATCTTTGGTATAAAAGCGGCCCCATTTGGTTTCGGGGTCGTGGGGGGTAAGCAGGGATACAATAATTAAAACCAGGATAGATGCCGAAGCTGCCGGTAAAATAATATATTGCTCACTCAGCAATTGAGTGCCCCAATGGGCTGTCATAACAGAATTTACAATGGTGATGATGAGGGTAATGCCCATTCCGGTGGCAATAGATGCCACCCCCCCATATACCGTAACCCGTTTCCACAGGAAGGCAGCCAGCAGGGCAGGAGTGAGCCCTGCACCTACCATGGTGTAGGCAGTAAGTGCCATGGCAAGAATGGTTGAAAACTGAGTAAGCAGCATGTAAGCCAGCAATCCCAGCAAAACCACCATTATGCGTTGCATGAAAATAATCTTCTTCCCGGCTGCCTCGGGGTTAATAAACCGCTGGTAAATATCGCGGGTAAGATTGGTTGAGGGAGTGAGCAGGAAGCTGTTTCCCGTTGATGTGATGATGGCCACCGAAGCACATAATAACAGTAAGCCTGTCCATACCGGCATACCTACCTCCGTACTGTAGCGTGCCGTGTGCAGGATGATACGCTCAGAATCACCACTGGAAAGGAAAAATTCGGACAGCGCCGGGAGGGCATTAAAATGACTGAAGGCAAAAATAGCCAGGCTGGCAAGGGCTGTTTCCACGATGATTGTGCCTACAACCCACCATACTACGGCCGACTTGGCCGCTTTCTCGCTTTTAGCAGAGAAAAACTTCTGGTACATGTTGGATTCTCCCATCAGAAGGAAGAAGGTGGGAAGGAAAATACCCATAGCCCAGAAAAAACTGTTATCGCCAAAAACCTGGAAATGCGAAGGATCCAGTGTGGCGGTAACATGCTCAGTGCCACCGATGCTGAAAAATACAATGGGTACAGCAATGATTACCGCAAGGCTGATAACGGCCCCGTTAATGATATCGACAGAAACGATAGACATCATTCCGGCAAAAGCAGTAAAAACCACGATAAAAGCTGCCGTAAGCAAAACACCCTGCCACTCAGGCACACCAGCCACCAAATCCAGCACGAAACCACCCGCGCGAAACTGATATCCCACGATGGTGGTATAGGCAATTACTATTACCATGGTGCCCAGTATACGGGCCCATTTGTTATATCTAAGCTCAAGGATATCAGGTACGGTAAATTCGGCAATGCGCCTTACCTTACCTGCCAGGAAAAATACCAGGATAATCCCTACCCATGCACCGGCGGCCATCCACAAAGCCGAAAAGCCCACGTTGGCAGCCAGCCCGGCACCTGCCAGCAAACTGCCTGAGCCCATCCAGGTACAGAGCAATGTACCCACAAGCCTTGCCGTTGATACTTTACGGCCGGCAACCATGAAATCTTCCTGGCTCTTTATCATAAAGCTTTTCCAGATGGAAATCGACATTAAAACAACCAGATAACCAATCACAACCCAAAGAAAAATCATAGTAATTATATTTTTGTTTTAAAAATGAAGAGCCTGCAAAGTAAAGGATTTTTCAAAACTTTGCAGGCTCCTAGCCATGATTTTATTTTTTTTTACCGCAGCTATTTTTCTTCTGCAGGGCTTTGCGGATCTGGGTACTCATAAGATTTCCCCATTTCTTCAAAAAGTTTTTGCATCTGATTGCCAAAGTCTTCCCAGGGGATTTCATTCAAATTGTTAAACATCTCCTGCAATTGTACCGACATTTGCTGCATCTGCTGCTGGAACTCTTCTCCTTCCAGCATCATGTTGATTTCTTTCATGGCTTCCCTGAGTTCTACCCCGGCATTATTCATCTCCTGCCTGAATTCTTCACTGTTAATTTTCTCCATGGCCTCCCGGATTTCCTCCCGGGCTTTTCTCATTTCCTCCTGAAACTCCTCGCTGTTTATTTCCGTCATGGCTTTCTTGATTTCTTCGCGGGCCTTTTGCATATCACGGCGGAATTCTTCTGAGTTTATAGCTGAAAACACCTCTTTGTCAATTTCAGCCATGGCTTGCCGGATTTCCTGATTTACACCTTGCATCTGTTGGCGGAATTCTTCGGAATGGAGCATGGCAAACACTTCTTCATTGGCCTGCTGTATGGCAATGCGGGCTTCATGGATGGCTTTTTTAACCTCCTCCTTGTCCTGCTCGCTTAGTTGTTCCCAATCTACAGCTTTGCCGTTTTCAAGAACTATCCTGCGGGGTTCTGATTGGCTTTGGGCGGGCTCCTGTCGTTCCGGAGCCTGGTCAGTGTAGGCAGGTGTCTCCACCCAGTCGGCCTGCAGTGGCAATTCTTCGTAATTATTATGGATGGTGTACTTGTGCGATGGGCTGAGCCATGCCAGTGAAATTACCGATAGAGCTGCTACCAGTAAGGCAGCCAGTTTTTGTCCTGGTTTGATGTTTCTTGTTTTCATGTGCATTATATTTTTGATTCGAATAAAAAGAGTGCTTTTTGATGAAGTGGCAGCAAGTGCTTTTTGCCAGTTCTCTTTCCGGTTTTCCTCAAGTCTTACAAGAGTTTGTGCATAACTTGAGGCTTTGCGGGTATAGGAAACAACCCACTCGTCCACGCGGCTTTCCCGCTCCCTGCGTATTACTGCAGATATCCACCATACCAGTGGGTGATAAAAGAACAATAATTCAAGGATAGACTGGCCCAGGTTGAGGTAATGGTCGAGGCATTTTATATGGTAAAATTCGTGCAACAGTATGTTTTCCACCTCTTCAAGCGTAAGTGAGCCTGCCACTGCTGCCGGAAATAATACTACGGGTTTGAAAAATCCCACCACCACCGGTACACTTACCTTTGTGGATATAAATACAAATGAAGTGCTTTTGAATTTCAATGCATTGCCGGTTTTTTCAATTACCGGTTTCCATGCCTCCGGGCAGGGGGCCAGATGGCGTTTTTTCAACAGGAAATTTTTACGGAAGGCCAGGCTGTAATAAGCAGAAGTAAATAGCAGGCCAAGGATGTAGAATGCGAAAACTTCTCGGGTATAATTTTCGAAAAATTGCAGTACCCCGGGATTGTCTTTGGGAATAAGATACCATGCTGCTGCCGCCTGCATATTCACCCATTGACTGGTTTCAAATTCCAGGAAGGCAATGGGCTGCGCCTGACTATAGGCTGCATATTGTTTGAAAAATGTAAGCAGGAAAAATAATGGCACTGCCAGAAAAGCAGCCATAGACAGGTGATAGCGGAACCGCGCCTGAGCATTGCGGGTGAAATACAATAGCACCCTCCATACAAGGGCAATGATGGCTACCTGCCAGAGAGAATGTATGATGCTCCACGACAGGGCACTGATAAACGGGCCTTGAAGATTTTCAATTATGCTCATGACTTCCTGTTTTCAAATTGACTGAGATATTCCTTGATTTCCCTGAGTTCCTTTTCCGATACTTCGGTATGGTCAAGGGCGCCAATTACCAACCTGCTGGCCGAGCCTTTGAAAATTCCTCCCATCATTTTGTCTAGAAAATGTTGCTGGGTTTTTTCCTGGCTTACCAGGGGCTTGTAAATGTGAATTCGTGAACTGATATCCCTCTCCAGCATGCCTTTTTCTGTCATTATTTGCATGGTTTTCAGGGTAGTGGTATAGCCGGTATCTTTGGTATGCTCAAGCACTTCGTGTACCTCTCTTACTGTTGCCTGGCCTTTGCTCCAGAGTATCTGAAGAATCTCCAGTTCACTCTCGGTGGGGTTAAATTTCTTTTTTGTATACATAGTACGATAGTTTTCGTAGCAAATATAATACGAAAACTATCG
>SLOR01000189.1 GCA_007132395.1 Bacteroidales bacterium | reverse complement strand
AGGTACGAGTCGGAAACTACAGAAAGGGATATTTACTTTAGCCAGCGTTTTCGCCGGATAGATGTTCCGGTATTGCTGGGCTGGAGAACCGGTCCGCTGCGTGTGGGTGCAGGCCCGGTGGCTTCGGCGGTAATCAACAGTTCGTCCAACCTCACAGAGTCAGAGACGTATGCAGATAATCCTGATTTTCGCGAAAGATACAATTCCTCCACTTGGGGATATCAACTGGGTGTCGGGCTGGACCTGGGAAATATTGCCCTCGATTTAAAATATGAAGGTAGCCTGAGTCGCTTTAATGACGGTATCACAATTGGTGAAAGCCGTTATGATTTTGATACAAGGCCCCGCCAGATTATCTTCAGCATCGGGCTGATGTTGTTTTAGCCTTCTAAGAAATCTTTTTATTCTTTACCGGAAAGTAATCGCTTTAACAGGCGATATCTTGCTGATGATATGGCTGGGAAGCAGGAGCATAACCATGCAAATCATAAATGTTCCCAGGTTGAGCAATAGAATATGCAGAATATCGATATTCACAGGAACCACATCCATGTAATAAGATTCCTGCGAAAGGGTAACAAGCCCGGTATAGTACTGAAGTAAAATCAGCCCTGCTCCAAGTAAATTGCCTATTACCAACCCTCGAATAATTAAAAAGCCCGCATGGTATAAAAATATGGTGCGCACCAGCTTATTGTCTGCTCCCAGGGCTTTGAGTATGCCAATGAGATTGGTTTTTTCCAGCACAGAAATCAGCAGTGTGGTAACCATATTGATGCCGGCCACCAGTATCATGATAAATATTATCACGTACACATTCATATCGAGTAAAGCCAGCCAGTCAAACATTTGCGGGTATATCTGAGGTATAGTTCTGGCATTAAGGGTGTAGGGGATGTTGTCCAGCACAATTTCATTCATTGCTTCCATCTGCCGGTAATTTTCCAGCAATATTTCAAACCCACCTACCTGGTCGGCCGACCAGTCGTTGAGTCTTTGCACGTGGGCTATGTCGCCCAATACAAAAATCTTGTCCAGCTCTTCCAGGCCGGTTTCATAAATACCACCTACTTTCAGTCGCCTTACCCTGGGTGGTTCCTGTATGAAGTAAAGAAAAGCATCGTCGCCCACGCTGAGTCCCAGAAGCTGTGCAACATGGTTTGAAATGATGATTTCGTCGCTTCGGGCAGTATCACTGATGGAGAGGGGAGCCCCCTGTTGCATTTTATCCTTGAAGAAGTCCCACTGAAAATCACTCCCCACCCCTTTGAAAACTACTCCGTGTATTTCATCATCCGTTTTTATGATGCCGGGCTTGGTGGCAAAAACCTGTATGTGTTTAATCCCCTGTATGTTGGTTATATCGGGGTAGAATTCCTGATTCTTGCTTATGGGGCGTGCTTCGTAGGAGATATTGTAATCAAAATTACTTATCTGAATATGCGAACCAAAGCCAATGACTTTGTTGCGGATTTCATTCTGAAAACCCGTTACCACGGCCATGGCAATTATCATAACCGCAAGGCCCAGTGAAATAGAAAGAATGGCAATAGCTTTTACCAATCCCGTAAGCCTGGGATTCTCTGCGCCCATGTTGCGGGCTATAAAAAAAGGGGTATTCAAAATACAGTGGGTTTACAGAAATAATTCTCTGCAAAAATATAACTTTATTTATATCTGATGGGCATCATCGTGGCAATGCCGTGTATTGTGATTATCCGCAATCTTTTTACAATTAAAAAATGGGGCTAATCCTCCTGTTCTTACAGTCCTTCAGAACGGCAATGGATTGGGGCAATTCCCGGTATCCATTGCCGTTGGCTTTGGCCAACAGAAGTACAACTGATATTATAGCGATTGGTGTTTTGTAATGACTCTTAATAAGTATGAAATTGTTTGATTTTCATGCTGCTTTTGGTTAAATTCGGGGTGTAATGTTTCTTTTTTAACTAAAATCAAAATATATGGACAAGAGTTTGCTAAACAGATTGATGGAGGTGAAAGAATATCCATGTGTGTCGATATTGCTTCCCACACACCGTACGGCACCCGATAACCAGAAAAATGCCATCAGGCTTAAAAGGATGGTAAAAGAAGCTTCGGAGAAGCTGGAGCAGGAGCTGGGCAAACGCGATGCACAGTCACTCATTGAAAAGGTTAAGGCTCTTGCAGAATCGGTTGATATCAGCCGTACTCTTGATGGCCTTGCACTTTTTGTAAATAAGGATTTGGAACAGAGAGTTGATATTCCTTTTCGGGTAATGGAACGGGTAATTATTGATAAAACATTTTCCACGCGCGATCTTATTAAAACCGTGAACCGCGGTACAAATTATTATATCCTTGATTTGAGCCTGCATCGTGCCCGATTGCTTTCTTGTTTTCGTGAGCATGCCACTGAAATCACCAACAATGGCTTCCCCATGGAAAGTGAATTTGACATGCTGGAACTTAATCCTACTGATTTTTCCAGGGAGAAGGAAAAGCAGATTAAAGAGTTTTTTAATAAAGTAGATAAAGCTTTCCGTGTCAGTTACAAAATGGAGTCCACAAAGCTTGTACTGGCAGGTGTACAAAAAAACCTGGCCTTGTACAGAGAAGTAGCAGATGTGAAAGATGTTATTTATGAGCAGGTGGAAGGAAACTATGAGTCACTTTCGGCGCATGACCTGGGAAAAAAGGCCTGGGAGCGTGTAAGAGAAAAGAATAAACAGGAAAGACATACAGCCTTAAATGAAATACAAAGGGCGGTAAGTGCTCACAAACTCGCCTCAGGAATAACCGAAGTGTGGCGATTTGCCATTGAAGGAAGGGTTAACCTGCTGGTAATTGAGGAAGATTTTCATATAAGTGCAGGGCTGACAGACGACAATACCATTGTGCTGGATCACAGCAATCTCCCTGAAAGAAGCGTGATGCCCGATGCGGTGGATGAAGTGGCAGAAATAGTGGTAGACAAGGGAGGGAAAGTTGTGTTTGTTGACAATGGCACCCTGGGTAAGCATCACAAAATATCAGCGATTCTCAGGTATTGATGTGATGGTTATAAATTTTTGACTTGATTGTTAAAATGGAGGCTGTCTCAAAAGCCAATAGCGGTAGCAGAGCTTGTCGAAGCGACCACGTAAAATCGGGCATTTGAGACAGCCTTTTTTATAAATTGGTAAATTCCAGTTCATTGTTTTTTACATCTATGCTAATGTGAGTCTCGCGACTGATATTGCCTGCCAGTATTTCTTTAGATAAGGGATTGAGAATGGTCCGCTGTATGGCTCGTTTAAGTGGACGTGCGCCATATTGGGGGTCGAAGCCCTCCCTCGCTATCCAGCTCATGGCTTCATTGCTTACTGCAAGCTCGATACTGTTTTCACGCAGCATTGATTTCACGCGTTCGATCTGTATGGCAACTACACCTCGTATCTCGTCAAGATTCAGGGGCTTGAACATGATAATTTCATCCACACGGTTGAGAAACTCAGGACGAATGGTCTTTTTAAGCAATGAAGAAACTTCCAGTCGGGTTTTCTCCACTATCTCGTCATGGTTTTGCGGGTTGAGCTTTTCAAAGTTTTCCCGTATTAGATCAGAACCCATATTGGATGTCATGATGATAATGGTGTTTTTAAAATCAGCCATACGTCCTTTGTTGTCGGTAAGTCGTCCTTCGTCAAGCACCTGCAGCAGGATATTGAACACATCGGGGTGTGCTTTTTCAATTTCATCCAGCAGAATTACCGAATAAGGTTTCCTTCTTACGGCCTCAGTAAGCTGGCCACTTTCTTCGTACCCCACGTATCCGGGAGGTGCTCCTATAAGCCGGCTTACGGTATGCCTTTCCTGGTATTCCGACATGTCGATGCGTACCATGGCATTGTCATCATTAAAGAGAAACTCTGCCAGCGCTCTTGCCAGTTCTGTTTTTCCCACTCCTGTAGTACCCAAAAAAATGAATGAACCAATGGGTTTTTGGTGATCCTGCAGTCCGGCACGACTTCTTCTTATGGCGTCACTAACAGCCTCAATGGCTTCCTGTTGTCCTACCACCCGTTTGTGCAGTTCGTCTTCAAGGCGCAGGAGTTTTTCTCTTTCGCTTTGCAGCATGCGGCTCACCGGAATGCCTGTCCAGCGCGAAACTATATCTGCAATGTCTTCGGCAGCAACTTCCTCTTTGATAAGGGCCTGAGAGGCTTGCATTTCGTGCAATTTCTGATTAAGTTTTTCCAGGGCTTCCTCTGCGGTTTTTATGTGGCCGTAGCGGATTTCTGCTACTTTTCCGAAATCGCCGTTGCGCTCTGCCTGATCGGCTTCAAATCGCAACTGCTCGATTTCCTTTTTCCGGGCCTGGATGCCTTCAACCACTTCTTTTTCGCTTTCCCAGCGGGCTTTCAGCAGGTTCTTTTCTTCGTATAAGTTGGCCAGGGTTTCATTGAGTGCCCTGAGTTTAACCTCATCCTTCTCACGCTTGATGGCTTCTTTTTCAATTTCCAGTTGTCTGATTTTTCTTTCTGCCTCATCCAGTTCCTCGGGCACCGAGTTCATTTCCAGCCTGAGCTTGGAGGCAGCCTCATCAATGAGGTCGATGGCTTTGTCGGGCAAAAATCTGTCGGAGATATATCTTTGAGAGAGGTCAACTGCTGCAACGATTGCATCATCTTTAATTCGCACCTGGTGGTGGGTTTCGTACCTTTCTTTTAACCCTCTTAGAATAGATATGGCATCGGTACGATCGGGCTCGTCCACTATCACTTGCTGAAAGCGTCTTTCTAATGCCTTATCTTTTTCAAAATAACGCTGGTACTCCTTCAGGGTAGTGGCGCCGATGGCCCTGAGTTCGCCCCGTGCCAGGGCTGGTTTGAGGATGTTGGCGGCATCCATGGCACCTTCGCCACCGCCACCGGCACCTACCAGGGTGTGAATTTCATCAATAAAGAGTACTACCTCTCCATCTGAAGAAACAACCTCTTTTATTACAGCCTTCAGCCTTTCTTCAAACTCTCCCTTGTACTTGGCCCCGGCAATTAGTGCACCCATATCGAGGCTGAATATTTTCTTGGATTTCAGGTTTTCGGGCACATCACCATTAATGATGCGATGAGCCAGCCCCTCGGCAATGGCTGTTTTCCCCACACCGGGTTCTCCTATAAGTATGGGGTTGTTTTTAGTGCGGCGTGAAAGAATCTGCAAAATTCGTCGTATCTCCTCATCTCTTCCTATAACCGGATCCAGTTTACCTGATAATGCCAGTTTATTGAGGTCGTTGGCGTATTTTCCCAGGGCGTTGTAGGTTTCTTCTGCCGACGGACTGTTTACCTTAGAACCTTTACGTAATTCCTCAATGGCGGCCTTGAGATTTTTTTCGGTGAGGCCGCTGTCTTTCATAATGCGGCTTATGTTGTCGTTGTTTTTCAACAGGGCAAGTATAAGATGCTCAATGGATACAAAATCATCCCCGAAATCTTTCAACTGGTTAAGGGCATTTTGCAATACTTTGTTGGTGTCCTGTCCCAGGTAAATATTTCCGCCGGAAACCTTGGGATAGCCTTCCACAACCCTGTCGAGTACACTTTTGAAATTCTGTACGTTGATGTTGTTTTTCTTAAGCAGATAGGGGGTTACGTTTTCATCGGCTGCTAAAATGCCTTTGAGAAGGTGCCCGGTTTCAATAGCCTGATGCTGATAGCCGGTGGCTATTTCCTGTGCTTTTTGCAGGGCTTCCTGCGACTTAAGTGTGAAACTGTCTAAATTCATATATGTGGTCTCTTTTATTTATTCTTATCTTATTGGGCTCTTCGCATGGTTGGGCAATTTTCCTCAAAGAATAAACCAAATCAGGAAATGTTTAATTGCAAGACAAAACGGCAGGTTGGAGGGTGGGTGTGCGACAAAATTGCATGTTTTAAATTTAATTCGGAAAATATTTCATGGTATGCAACAATCTTTTTGTATAATTGCGGAAAATTGAAGGGCTGATATGTGAATGTTCAGGACCGGTTATAATATTATGCTCCCGGAGGTGAATAAATTGACCCAGGTTGAATTTATAATCATTTGGGCATAATTATTTGATTAGTAAGGTAAAGGCATTAAAATCATTCACCGCAGAAATATCCTAATAACACAATAAAAACAAAAACTCCGAAACCAAGCTTGAGGTTACCCATGGCGCTCTTTCTTCTTTCCTCCATACAAGGATCCGTAGAATAGAACCGCCACGATTACAACCGCAATTCCGATCACGATCGGAGATTTCAGCCATTCAAATCCGTAACGGCTCATGGAGAGGTGGAGATAACGCTCT
>SLOR01000413.1 GCA_007132395.1 Bacteroidales bacterium | reverse complement strand
TCCTGTTATCACAGTCAGGGCCGACTATACCGGGGCCAATGCCGCCATCATGGAATCGCAGATAACTGAACCCCTGGAAGAAGCCATCAACCGGGTAGACGGAATTAAAACCCTTAGCTCCATCAGCTCTACCGGCCGAAGCACCATAAGGGTGGAGTTTGAGTTGGGGCGCGACCTGGACAATGCCGCCAACGATGTGCGCGACAGGGTGGCGCAGGCCGTGCGAAACCTGCCCCCCGATGCCGACCCGCCCATCGTTTCCAAAGCCGATGCCGATGCACAGACCATTCTTACCATAACCTTGTCGAGTAATAACCGGAGCCTGCTGGAATTGACAGATATTGCCCGCAACGTGTTTGCCGAGAGACTGCAAACCATCGAAGGGGTAAGCCAGGTAAACATATGGGGGCGAAAAGACTATGCCATGCGCCTGATACTGGACGTGGAAAAAATGGAGGCACTGAATATTTCCCCCGTGGATATCCGTGTAGCACTTAACAATCAGAACGTGGAGCTTCCATCCGGGCAGGTGGAGGGCGACAGGGCCTATATTACCATTCAAACTTATGGCCGGCTGGATACCGAAGAAGAGTTTAACAACCTTATCATTGCCCGCAGGGGAAATACTCTCATAAGACTCAGCGATGTGGGAAGGGCCGTGCTGGCCGCACAGAATGAAAAATCCATCCTGCGCGGCATTGGTGCCATACCCAGGGTGGGGGTGGCATTGCAACCTCAACCCGGCTCCAATTTTATTGAGATTGTTGATGAGGCCCACCGCAGGGTAGAAATCCTCAAACAGGAAATCCCCGATGATATTACCCTTGGCGTGGGCTTGGATATTACTGATAGTATCCGCCGTTCCATCCGCGATGTGCAGTACACCATATTTGTGGCCTTTCTGCTGGTACTTGCAATTATTTTTGTTTTCCTGCGCAGCTTCCGAACCACATTTATCCCCATCATTACCATTCCCATTTCTTTGATGGGGAGTTTTATCTTTCTATACATTTCAGGCTTCTCCATCAATGTGCTAACCCTGCTGGGTTTATTGCTGGCCACGGGTATCGTGGTGGATGATGCCATCGTGATGATGGAGAACATCTACGCGAAAATTGAACAGGGTATGAAACCCATACAGGCAGCTTTTAAAGGGGCACGACAGGTGTTTTTTGCCATCATTTCCACCACCATTACCCTCATCAGTGTGTTCCTGCCCATCTTTTTTATGCAGGGGCTTACCGGAAGACTGTTCCGCGAATTTGCCATGGTGGTATCAGGGGCGGTTATTGTTTCCACTTTCATCTCCCTTACATTTACCGTGATGCTCTCTTCGCGCCTGCTCAAACCCGCCAGCCGCGAATACAAATCTCTTAACTTCCTCAAGATTCCTATTGATTATGTCTTGACAAAATACCCGGGATGGCTGCGGGTCTTTATGAAGAAAAGGGTGCTGGCTTTTCCCATGGTGGCAGTGCTGGGAATTATTACTGTAATCCTGTTTACCCGAATGCCTGCCGAGCTGGCGCCCCTGGATGACAAAAGCCGGCTCACATTGTTTGCCACCGCCCCTGAAGGAACCTCCTATGAGATGATGGATAGTTATCAAAGAGAGTTGATAGCGCTCCTGGATACATTACCCGAACTGGAATACATGCTATCGGTAACTTCTCCCGGCTTTGGTGCTTCGGTGTCGGTAAACAGTGCTTTCATGCGCCTGAAGCTATTGCCCCCCAATGAGAGGCGAAAAACCCAGATGCAGCTTGCCAATGAACTACGTCCCCTGCTGGCCAGGTACAACATGGCCCAAACTATCGTAACTCAGGAGCCTACCATTTCAGGGCAGGGAGGAGGCAGAGCCGGGCTACCCGTGCAATACGTGCTACAGGCGCCTAACCTGCAAAAGCTGGAGGAGTTTATTCCTGAATTTTTGCGCCAGGCAAGGGAGCATCCTGCTCTGGATATGGTAGATATTGATCTGAGATTTACCAAACCTGAGCTGGTGCTGGATATTGACCGCGACAAGGCTTTTGACATGGGCATTGATGTACGCGATATTGCCGAAGTACTGCAAGTCTATTTCAGCGAGCAAAGGGTAGGATATTTTATCCGTGATGGCAAACAGTATTTTGTTATTGCACAGGCCGAGAGGCATCAGCGTGCCACCCCGGAAGATATTTCCAATATCAGGATCCGGACTGCCAACGGCAGCATGGTGGCACTGGATAATATTGTAAGCATGCGGCAGGAGAGCTTGCCCCCGCAATTGTTGCGGTTCAACAGGTATTCCTCGGCCACGGTATCCGCGGGCACTGCCCCGGGCTATACCCTGGGAGATGGCATTGATGCTATGGACGAAATAGCAGCTAGTGTGCTGGATGAAACTTTTCTCACTGCCCTTACCGGCACCTCTGCCGACTATGCCGAAAGTGCCGGAAACCTCATGCTGGTGTTTGTTTTTGCACTTATCCTCATCTATCTTACCCTGGCAGCGCAGTTTGAAAGTTTCCGCGACCCACTTACCATACTCTTTACTGTGCCCCTTGCCTTGTCCGGTGCCCTTATCACCCTGTGGATATTCGGGCAGACCATTAATATATTTAGTCAGATTGGCATGATTGTGCTGGTGGGTATCGTTACTAAAAACGGCATCCTCATAGTGGAATTCGCCAACCAGAAACGCCTGGAGGGGCAGGAGCGCATGGAGGCCGTTATCAATGCGGCTGCCGAACGTGTGCGGCCCATCATTATGACCAGCATGGCTACTGCCTTGGGTGCCATGCCCCTGGCCATTTCCCTGAGCGGGGCATCCAACAGCCGCGTGCCCATGGGCTTGGCCATTATCGGTGGCTTGCTGTTTTCCCTGGCACTAACTTTATTTATCATTCCGGCGCTGTATTCCTTTATTGCATCAAAAACCAAAACCTATGTGGAGGAAGAAAATGAATCGTAAACTTATAGTCGTTTTGTTCTTGTTGTTTCTGCATCCGCTATTAACAGCTCAGCAGACGTATTCATTGCAGGATTTGGTAGCACGGGGGCTGGAGCATAATTACCAGCTTCAGATCGTGCGCAACCAGGAGCAAATGGCTCAAAACATGAATACCGCGGGTAATGCCGGTATGCTTCCTTCTGTTACCCTTGGGGGGCAACATACAAGGCAATTACAGGATACCGAAACCAATTTGTTTACCGGAGAAACCCGCAGCGGAAGCAATGCACTGAATACTTCCCTCAATGCTTTCGCGGAAGTGAACTGGACAGTGTTTGACGGGTTCAGCATGTTTGCCCGGCGCGACCGCCTGAATTACCTGGCCCGGCTGGGAGAGCTGGATACACGCTATTATGTGGAGCAAACCGTGGCCGATATAGCCCATGCCTACCATCAGCTGATGAAAGAGAAAAGCCTGCTGGCCTTGCAGCAGCAATCGCTGGAGATTTCAGCCTTCCGCTTAGATTTGGAAGCAAAGAAAAGGCAGGTGGGCGCGGGCAACGCACTATTGTACCATCAGGCGCTTATCGACTTTAATACCGACAGCAGCATGGTTTCGGCCCGGGCTTCCCTTATCCGCGACCTGCAGATGCAAATCAACCGTATCGTGAACTTTGCCCCGGAACAGGATATTTCACCCGAAATATCGGAACCCGAACTTTTTGGGGTGGAGGATAGAAGTGAGCTCCTTGATAAAGCACTGGCTGCCAATCCCGACATGGAAAGGGCACGCCTGGAAGAAATGATTGCCGATGCCGAATCCCGTGCCCAAAGGGGAGGGCGCTACCCGCAGCTGGCCTTGTTTGGCGGGTACGGTTACAACAAGCAAACCAGTGAGCTGGGGCTGATGCAATCATCGCGAAACTTTGGCCCCAATGTGGGGGTGAGCCTGAGGTTTAACCTGTACGACGGAGGGCGGCAAAACACCCGCATTAAAAACACCCTGCTGGAACAGGACAATGCAGCCGTGGCCATGCAGGATACCCGCGCCTGGCTGGAGTCGGAGCTGGCACGCCTGCTCAACACTTACGATAACTATTTGGAACGATATACACTGCTGGAGCAAAGCCGGCAGTCGGCAGATGCTTCCCTGGCCATTGCTCAACAGCAGCTGGAAACGGGTTCCATAAGTGGCTTTGAGTTTCGCCAAACACAGCTTGCGGCCCTAAACGTAGAAAACCAGATGACTGAATTAAGATTTGCCATGAAATCCATCGAGATAGAAATGGACAGGATTACAGGCAGGCTGCTGCAACGAATTCTTTGATAAAGCAGTGCCTGGCAGGCCAAAGAAAATTTTCATTGGGACCATGTAATCCGCCAAACAAAACCTGAACAACAGTTGTTCCCTCAACGTACAATATTTATTTACTAATCTTTCCAATCTACTCACTATGTATTGTATTGCTCACGAATTTACACAACCCGCTTTTAATTTGGCGGCAGAAGAATATGTGCTGAAAAATTTCAAAGAAAACTGTTTTATGCTTTGGCGCAATGAAAACGCAATCATCGTTGGGCAGCATCAGAATACCCTTGCAGAAATCAATGTGGATTATGTAAAGGAGAAAAATATTACTGTAATTCGGCGCTTATCAGGAGGTGGTGCAGTGTTTCATGACCTGGGTAATCTCAATTTTACCTTCATTATGAATGCCCGTGAGGGAGAGGAGAAAATTGCCGACTTTCAAAGTTATACCCAACCCATACTGGAAGTACTACAAAAAGTAGGTGTGGATGCCCGCTTTGAAGGACGCAACGACCTTACCATCGAAGGGAAAAAGTTTTCAGGCAATGCCGAACACATTTATAAAAACAGAATTTTAAGGCACGGTACTTTATTGTTTTCTTCCATGATGAACGACCTGCAAATGGCATTAAAAATAAATCCGCTAAAATACCGCGACAAGGCCGTGAAAAGCGTGAAGAGTCGCGTTACAAACATTAGCGAACACCTGCCCGAGCCCATGGACGTAGTGGAGTTCAGGGATAAAATTCTGGACCATATCATGGAAACCTTCCCCGGTTGCGTGAAGTATGAATTTACCGAAGAGGATATCAATAATATCATCACCCTGGTGGACGAAAAATATGGAACCTGGGAGTGGAACTTTGGTCACTCACCCAAATATGATTTACAGAAAGCTTTTAAGAGTAACGGTGGTTTTGTAGAAGTGCATATGAATGTGAAGCAAGGTGTTATTCAGGATGTAAGGATATTCGGCGACTTTTTCAACAAGCATGACATCGGGCAAGTGGAAACCTTGCTCAAAGGCACCCCCCATAATGAAAAATCGCTGAAAGACAAGCTCTCAGCGATCAATTTTAAAGAGTACTTTCACAATATCGAAGTGGATGAATTTGTAGAAGCTTTGTTTTGATTTTGAAAAGAAAAGGGGGTAGGGGAACCTACCTTTTTTTCTTCTTACCTTTTTTCAGGGCCATCCTTTTCTTACGGCCCGGCCCTCCCAGGTTTACTTTCAGGTTTTTCTGTTTTTTCTCGTGGAAAGCACTTCCGCCTTTGTTCATTTTAATAGGCTTCAGGTACGCCTTGTCTCCTGCTGGGCGTTCGTCCTCATCTTCTATATCGATGGCGGTGCTGATGGTTAGGTCTTCGGGTAAATCTTCCACAGGAATAGTTTTACCCATGTATTCTTCAATTTCGCGCAACTTGTTTTCTTCTGAGGGGGTAGCCATAGAAATGGCAATACCTTTCTTGTCGGCACGGCCGGTACGTCCTATGCGATGAATATACGCCCCTGCAATTTCGGGCAGCCCGAAGTTGATAACGTGGCTTACTTCAAAAATATCTACCCCGCGCGCCACCAGGTCAGTGGAGAGAAGGATGCGGATTTCTCCCTTTTTAAAATCCTCAAGGGTGTTGATGCGCTGGTTCTGGCTCTTGTTGGAGTGGATTACCCCCAGTTGCCCCGGGAATTTATGGGTGAGCTTGTTGAATAGCTTATCAGCCATTTTTTTGCTTGGGGCAAACACCAGCACCTTGTCAAATTCTTCCTCTTCCATAAGGAGTTCGCTCAGCAGGTTGAATCGGGTAGCAAAGTTGGGTACGATATATAATTTCTGGGTAATCTGTGTAAGTGGGGTGCCGCGGTATTCCACGTCAATCCATACCGGGTTTCGGAAAAAATCACGGATTAACATCTCCACGTCATCTTCCAGGGTGGCTGAAAACATGAGGTTTTGCCGCTTCTCGGGCAGCAGTTCCAGGATGCTGTTGAGTTGTGGCCTGAAGCCCAGGCTCAGCATTTCGTCTACCTCATCGATAACCAGTTTCTGAATATTTTTCAGGCGCAGGGTGCCTCTCATTACCAGGTCGAAGAGCCGGCCGGGCGTGGCCACCAGCACATCGAGCCCCTGGTAAATGCGCTGACTCTGGGTGTTAATGTTTGTTCCCCCGTAAGCGCCGTCAATACGAGCGCTCATGTAAGTGGTTAACTTCTGGGCTTCCTCCATCACCTGCAATACAAGCTCGCGGGTGGGCACCAGGATGAGTACCCGCGGATGCTGCTGATCAGAATAACTCAGTTGCCTGAGGATGGGCAATAGGTAGGCAAGGGTTTTTCCCGTGCCTGTTTGGGCTATACCCACCACATCGCGCCCCGACATTATCACCGGGAAGGCTTTTTCCTGTATGGGGGTGGCTTTGCTGAATTCCATGTCGTCCAGGGCATTGAGCAAAGGCTTGTTAAGATTGAGTTGATGAAATTCCACTTTTCGGTATTTTTTGCAAAGGTAGTGTTTCTGTGCGAAAGGGGAGTGAAAGTATGCATTAAGTATGCAAGGAGGGGAAACATGGATTTGGTACCCATGAATTAAACAATAAAGCGTATTTTTGTTTTTAAGATATGGATGTTTGAAGTAAAATAATCAATCTAAAGCCCTGCTCGTTATATGAGTTTTTTATATCCCTGGTTTTTGCTGGCCCTTTCGGCTATCAGTATTCCCATCATTATTCATTTATTTCATTTTCGTCGCTTCCGCAAGGTGTATTTTCCCAATATCAGCTTTCTGGAGGCCCTTACGGAAGAAACAGAAAAGCAGGCCCGCATAAAGCACCTGCTGGTGCTGCTTTCGCGTATTCTTGCCATTATCTTTCTTGTGCTGGCTTTTGCCAGGCCTTACATAAAAGCAGATGAGGATATGGCGGGTGCAGGCTATCAGTATGTAAGTGTTTTTATCGATAATTCCTTCAGCATGGAGGCCGAATCTGCCTATGGAACTTTGCTGGGGCATGCAATGGAAACCGCCCGTGAAGTTACCGGTGTTTTTTCACCCACCGACCGGTTTCAGCTGCTTACCAATGATTTTGAAGGACGTCATCAGCGCTTTGTGAGTCGTGATGAATTCCTGCAAATGCTGCAGGAAGTCGATTTCAGCCCCACGGTAAGATCACTATCGCAGGTGGCAGACAGACAGGCCGATATGCTCAATGATATTGCTTTGGAAGAAAGAGCAAGGGCTTTCGTGTTAAGCGACTTTCAGAAAATTATTGCCGATCTGGAAGAGATAACCCCCGACACTTCCCTGCAACGCTTCTGGATCCCCTTTCAGGCCCGCCGGCCCGCCAACCTTTTTATCGATTCCGTCTGGATAGAAAATCCCGTGCGCATGCAGGGTCAAAGTATTTCGATAATGGTGAGGGTGTATAATGATTCGCCTGATGCCATGGAAAATCAGCCTGTTCGGCTCTATATGAATGAAAACCAGCGGGCTGTGGCATCCTACAACGTGCCCCCCAACAGCCATACGGATGTTGCTCTGAATTTTACCCTGGGAAGCAGCCCTCTGCAGCAAGGCTGGGTGGAAATAAGTGATTATCCTGTAATTTTCGATGACCGGTTTTATTTCAGCTTTATGCTCACCGACGAAATTCCTGTGCTGGCCATTAACAGAGAAAATCCTAATGTTTTTCTCAATGCACTTTTAGCCCGCGATACCACATTTCTTTATCATAACGTTGATGCATCTGCCATCGATTATTCTGCCTTTCCCTCTCAAAACCTCATCATATTAAACGAACTCAACAGCATTGGCGAGGGGCTGTCAATGGAGCTTCGACGTTACGTGGAAGAGGGGGGCAACCTGTTGATTTTTCCATCTGTCCGTGCTGATTTGGCTTCTTACAATAATTTTTTGTCAGCCATGGATGTAAATGGTTTTACGGGGATGGATACCGCCTCAACGAGGGTAACTGCTCTCAATGAACTGCACCCGGTGTATACAGGCGTTTTTGACCGTATTCCCGAAAATATTGACCTTCCCAGGGTTGATCAGCACTATGTGATAAGCCGGCGCACTGCCGCACGCGACAGCTACCTGATGCAGCTGCAGAATGGCAATCCGTTTTTTACTTCTACTTCCGTAGGAAGAGGACAGGTGTTTTTATCTTCTGTGCCGGCCAATGACAGCTTTAGCAACTTCCCGCGCCACGCCATGTTTGTCCCCACGGTTTACAATATTGCTTTACATAGTGCTTCTTTTCAGCCTCTTTACTATACCCTGGGGCAGGATGAGTTTATCAGTACGGCAAACCGTCCGGGCGAAGCATCGGGGCAGTTGTTCAGGATAGCCACTGAGGGGCTTGAAATCGTGCCCGAAATGCGCACCCTGGGAAATACCAGCCGCTTGTATGTGCATGATCAAATCCGCGAGGCAGGCAATTACCGGCTGTTGTGGGGAGAAGAACTTTTGCAGTATGTTGCCTTTAATTACGACAGACGTGAATCGCTGCTGGATAGTTACTCCACCGATGAGATTCGGGGGTGGACAGGCAATCGCACACACGATCATGTTTTTGAAGCGGGCAGTATCTCCATTGATCAGCAAATGGAAAGATATGCCGGGGGACAGCAGCTGTGGAAGATATTCCTTATCATGGCACTGGCTTTTCTTTTGCTGGAAGTTTTGTTACTGAGGTTTATGAAATGACAGTCATTTTTACCCCTTTTGCCTTTCTATCGCCTGCCAAATATTATTACCTTTGCACCACTTCAGAATAAACGGTTGCAAGGTACTGATATACCCATATAATATTGCATGCTAACATCTGAATACCTGTTGTTTAAATAAGAAAAACACGCTGATACTTTTGCATGGACGAGAACGAAAATAAAAACAATTTGCCGGAAAATACCGAAAATGACGATTTGCAGGGCATTCCTGCAACCGGAGGGTCGGAGGTGGAGCCCTCGGAAAGGGTAACCAAGATTTCAGGAATGTACGAAGACTGGTTTCTGGATTATGCCTCTTACGTAATCCTTGAGCGTGCCGTTCCGGCCATGCTCGATGGGTTAAAGCCTGTGCAGCGACGCATACTGCACTCCATGAAAGACCTTGACGACGGGCGCTATAACAAAGTGGCCAACATTATAGGGCATACCATGAAATATCACCCCCATGGTGATGCAGCCATTGGCGATGCGCTGGTGCAATTGGGGCAAAAAGATATACTCATTGATGCACAGGGAAACTGGGGAAACATCCTTACCGGCGACAGCTCGGCCGCACCCCGTTATATCGAAGCACGCCTCTCCAAATTTGCACTGGATGTTGTTTTCAATCCAAAAACCACGCATTGGAAAAGCTCCTACGACGGACGTAACAAAGAACCCATCAACCTGCCGGTAAAGTTTCCATTACTGCTGGCCCAAGGCGTGGAGGGTATTGCCGTGGGGCTCGCATCCAAAATTTTACCCCATAACTTCCTTGAACTTATTGATGCTTCCATCGCTTACCTAAAGGGCGATAAAGTGGAAATTCTTCCCGATTTTCCCACCGGCGGACATGCCGATTTTTCCCGCTACAATGATGGGTTGCGCGGGGGCAAAGTGAGGGTAAGGGCAAAAATCAGCATACAGGACAAAAAGTCGCTGGTTATTACTGAAATACCCTTCGGCACAACCACGGTAAGTCTTATTGACTCCATCGTTACAGCCAATGAGAAGGGGAAAATAAAAATCAAAAAGATTGAGGACAATACCGCCAGCCAGGTAGAAATTCTTGTACATCTGGGGCCCAATATTTCGCCCGACCAGGCCATCGATGCCCTGTATGCCTTTACCGATTGTGAGCTAAGTATTTCGCCCAACTGTTGTGTTATTGAAAAAAACAAACCCCGTTTCGTGGGGGTAAGCGAAATCCTGGCCATCACTGTTGACCATACCGTTGAGCTGCTGAAAAGTGAGCTGGAAATTGAAAAACATGAGTTGCTGGAGCAACTGCTGTTTTCCAGCCTGGAAAAGATATTTATCGAAAATCGCATTTACCGCGATATTGAAGAGTGCGAAACCTGGGAAGCGGTACTTGAAAGCATTGATAAAGGACTGGAGCCATTCAAAAAACAATTCTACCGCCAGATTACCCAGGACGATATCATCCGGCTGACCGAAATCAAAATCAAAAGAATTTCACGGTTTGATACTTTCAAGGCCGATGAGATAATGCGCGGGCTGGAGGAGAAACTGGAAACGGTAAACCATCACCTGCTTAACCTGGTGGATTATGCCATTGCCTATTATAGTCGCATTCGCGAAAAATATGGCAAAGGACGTGAACGTAAAACCGAAATACGTTCCTTCGAGAATATTGAAGCCACCCGTGTTGCGGTTGCCAATGAAAAGCTTTATGTGAACCGTGCCGAAGGATTTGCAGGCACCTCACTGAAAAAGGACGAGTTTGTTTGCGACTGCTCCGACATTGACGACATTATCGTTTTCAGGGCCGATGGCACCTTCCTGGTAACCAAGGTTACCAATAAGTCCTTCGTGGGCAAAGACATCATCCATATTGCCGTATTTGAAAAGAACGACGACCGCACCATTTACAATATGATTTATCAGGATGGTCCCCGTGGCGCATCGTATATGAAGCGGTTCTACGTGAAAGGAGTTACCCGTGATAAGGAATACGACCTTACCAAAGGGAATAAGGGCTCAAGAGTAACCTATTTTACTGCTAACCCCAACGGGGAGGCTGAAGTGGTTACGGTGCACCTGCGGCATAAACCCAAGCTTAAGAAACCTGTTTTTGACCTTGACTTCCGCGAGCTGGCCGTCAAAGGACGGGGGGCTTCCGGTAATCAACTTACCAAGCACCAGGTGCGTAAAATAGTGCTCAAAGATCAGGGCGTATCTACCCTAAGTGCACTAAACCTGTGGTTCGACGAAAACGTTTTGCGTCTCAATGTGGACAAACGGGGTAAGTACATTGGCGCTTTCAAAGGCGATGACAAAATTATTTCGCTCTTCCCCTCGGGCAATTACCGCACCACCGGCTATGAACTTTCGTTGCATTTTGAAGAACTCCCACGCCTGATTGAAAAATACAACTCTTCGCGCATTATCACCGTAGTGTATTTCGACGGGGAAAGCGGACATCATTACATAAAACGATTCCAGCCTGAACTTTCTGATAAGTTTCAGAGTTGTATCAGTGAGCATCCCGAAAGCAGGCTGGTATCCTTATCTGTGGCTACCTACCCCATGCTTAAGGTAAATCTTGTGCCCGGAGGAAAGAAGCTAAAGAATGAAGAAGAAATTTCGGTACACGAATTTATCGGGGTGAAAGGTTTCAAGGCCAAAGGCAAAAGGCTTTCTACCTACGAAGTAGAATCGGTTGAGTGGCTCGAGCCCGTGATACCCGATGAGGTCCTGCCCGGTGAAGAAAAGGAAAAAGAACCTGAAACACCGACGCACACACAGGATAATGGTGGTGAAGATATTGACAAATCTGCCGATAATACAGAAACACATGCTGACAACGATTCGGATGTAAAGCAGATTACGCTGGATTTTGAATAGAATAATTTAAAAACACCCTATAAGATGAGAGATAAAAAAGTACCCGACACACAGGTATTGGATATCAATGAAGATGTAAAATGGATTGGTATCCTGGATTACGACATCGTAACCTTTGACGTTGTAATGGAAACGGAATTTGGTACCACTTACAACAGTTATTTTATCAATGCAGAAAAAAAAGCCATTGTAGAAACCAGCAAGGAGAAATTCTGGGATACGTATCTTGAAAAAATCAAACAGGTAACGGATCCTTCAGAAATTGAATACATTATTCTCAACCACACCGAGCCCGACCATAGCGGTAACCTGGGGCGGCTGCTTGAGATAGCCCCCAATGCCAAGGTGGTGGCAAGCCGTATTGCCATCAATTACCTTAAAGATTTCCTGGGCAAAAACTTTAATCACATCATTGCCAAGGATGGCGATACGCTGGATTTGGGCAATAAGACCCTGCGTTTTATCTCGGCACCCAACCTGCACTGGCCCGACAGCATGTACACCTACCTGGAAGAGGATAAACTCCTGTTTACCTGCGACTCTTTTGGTTGCCATTATTGCCACCATAAAATGTACGACGATCAGGTTGGCGAATTTGATGATGCTTTCAAATATTATTTTGATGTTATTCTCAAGCCTTTCAGCAGGTTCATGCTCAAAGCCATTGAGAAAATCCGACCCCTTGAAATCAATGGTATCCTTACCGGCCACGGCCCCCTGCTCTTAACCCAATGGAAAAAATGGGTGGATGTTTCTGAAAAATATGCCCGTGAGGCATTGGAGCAACCCGAAAAACCCCATGTATTTATACCTTATGTATCTGCTTATCAGAATACCGGAAAGATTGCCGAAAAGATTGCTGAAGGCATCAGGAGCACCGGAGATATTGAGGTAGAAGTAGCTGATATTGAAACCATGCCCCTGGGCGACATTGATGAGCGTATTGCCAGAAGCAAGGGCATTATTGTGGGTTGTCCTACCATCAACCAGAATATCCTGCTCCCGGTGTATCGTATGTTCGCGCTTATCAGCCCTATCCGCGATAAGGGAAAAATTGCAGGTGCTTTTGGCTCCTATGGCTGGAGTGGTGAAGCGCCCAAAATAATCAATTCGGCCCTGCAAAACCTGAAGCTGGATGTGGTTGGCGAAGGTGTATTTGTGAAGTTTACCCCCCACGGTAATGAATTCGAGCAAGCCATACAATATGGTAAAGAAATTGGCGAGAGAATTGCCGCTATGCCTGAATAAACTGTTATAGCTTGAATTAGCACTTTTAAATTCCCCCGAAAAATCAAACTTTTAGGTTTTTCGGGGGTTTGTTTTTTAGTATAATGCCCGATTCCAATATGCTGTTAGGTTGATTCAGGAAAAAGTTGGCTGTGCAGGTTTTCGCTTACATTCTGTTATGTATATTTGCTGACGAATGTACGCTGCAGTTTTGCAGCAGTTATTTAAAATTACCATACCGGAAAATTATTGTATGCTTAAAAATATCCTAATTCCTCTTGTAATACTGTTATTGTTTTTTTCTTCCTGCATGCCCGGTCACAGGGCAGCCCGTAATTTTCTGGAAGAGAGAAGCCAGATAGCGGTTATGCTTGTTCCGCCGGCTTTTACTTTTTTGTATTATTATCCATTTGTTCCTGCAAACGACCCTGAATATTTTGGCGAACCAGCCAGTCTAAAGGAGAGTGCTTTTATGGATGAGTTGGATGAAATCGAGGCTACAGATATGTTTATGGAGGCTATGCAGGACGAACTAAAGGCCTACGGGATTGCAGTTTTCGGACCCGAGGAGTATGATGCTTTCCTGTCTTTTCCCGGTCGGCGCTATATTTTTTCCATTGCCCAATCCGAAATCATGGAGTATGATCAACAGATGGTTGACAGGGCACTCATCGACACCACGCTTTATCGCCAGGAGTTCCTGCTCAGGCATGTGGCACGCAATACCTGGTTTGAGTTTGTTGAAGTAGACCAAAGTGGCGGTGATAGTGATTTGCAGATTCTGTACAGCAATTTCATCGTGGCCGACTACCTGGATGGACGATTCCGCTACAGGAGTATGACAGGAGAAGTTAACTACGAATACAGCGCAATGGTGATTTCTCTTGAAGATGTATATTATTTGCAGCAATATGCCGGCGAGGGAAATGCCCGCTATATTTTTGAATTTCTGCTCAACAGGCACGTGGCTGAAAATACCCGCGGCAGAGCTCCTCAATATCGTTATAATCCTGGCAGCCAATCCCTGAGAAGAGGTGCCAACGGTGGCTTTATCATTATGGAATCTTCAGAAGAGGACTGATGTTGGAGGATTTCCTGTATTTTGCTGTATGTCCCGACTGGTAAAAAATATCGCAAATAACATCTTTGTTGAATTTGACAAAGGCAGTTTTGACGATTGGTGTGTGTATCTTACCCGCATTCCTCTTCCCCGCTATGCACCCAAAGACACGGAGTATTTCCTGTTTCTCAGCCAGATGGCAACTTTGTATGGAGCTGAGAAAATCTACAATGACTTTATCAGGATATATGATCAAACCCATGCAGAAGTTGATAATGCTACCCTTCAACTGATAACAGATATTACAACAACCTACCCTAAGCATACCCTTGAGATGGATGTGTGGTTAACGGTTATTTACGCCGGCATGGTGGCAGAAGAAAACAAGGCCCATGCGGTGCTGAAAAAACGCATTAAAAGGCTTGGCGTTTACCAGGTACTTATGGAACAAAGAACACCCCAATTTGCTGCTTCTTTTTCCAGGGGTAAAAAATGGAAAGAACTGGATGCCATCATGCGGGAAAGGGGCTTTTGAAAAGGAAATCTATTTCACTTCATAGTTATAAATCAGCAACTCATTGATAGCCCCTCTCTTGTCTCCTTTGGAATTTATCATCCGTGTGGCAGGTATCCTTCGGATGGAATATGCTTCGTAAAGTCGGTCGAAGAAATCATCCTCTGAATTAATATTCCGGGGGTCTGAATTGCTGAGCAGCCAGTAATGACCTTGCTTGTGGAGTTTCCGTGCAAAGCCGGCAAGACGTGTTTGTGCAGTATCATCAAAGGTACCGGCCGCGTAAGCGGTAAAGGAGGAAGTCTTATTCAGGGGGCGATAGGGTGGATCGAAATAGAAAAAGCCTTTACCCTCCACGTGTGTGAGGGTTTCCTCGAAATCGCCATTGAGGATGGTTACTTTCTGCAGTATTTTGCTGTTCTCTTTAATGGTGGTCTCATCACAAATTTTCGGGCGCACATAGCGTCCGTGGGGCACGTTAAATGAGTTGCGGCTGTTTACCCGGTAAAGGCCATTAAAACAGGTCTTATTGAGAAATATGAGAAGGGTGCTACGGGTAATGCTGTCTTTTATCACCTCTCTATGATTGAATTGCTCCCTTTTTTCCAGGAAAAAAGTTTTCTTTGCTTCCTCGCTGTTCAGCTGATAATACTGTTCCTGTATTTTTCCAAGTTCCCGGATAAGCTTTTCCGGCTCCTTTTTGATAACATGGTAAGCGGTAACTAAATCAGTGTTGATATCATTGATAACGGCTTTTTTAATGGCCGGGCAGGATTGTAGTACCCTGAAAAGTACAGCACCACTACCTGCAAAAGGCTCAACATAGGTTAGCTCGTTGAGCTTGCTTGTAGGCGGCATATGTTTTTCAATGGCATCCAGAAGCTGTGTTTTACCTCCGGCCCATTTCAAAAAGGGTTTGGCGATTGCAGTAACGTTTTTTTCAGGCATTGCTTTTTTTACTGTTGCATGGTGGCAAAGATAGCACGAACCAGGCTATTTCTTTTAAGTGGGAAGCAAAGCAAAGCGGCTGACTTAAAAGCCTGAAGGTTGTTCTGAGAACAACATGCACTTTTAAGCCAGCCACTATTGATTCCACAGAATATTTATCCCTTAAAAAGCGGGTCGGCACCAATGGTCCCCACAAGCGATTCAAGATATTTCGGGCTTCCCACCCTTGCCAGTTCACGGCGGGCTATGTCGAGCTTTTCCTTCAATTGCAACTCCTCCACAACGGGCAAATTCACCTCGTCATTCATGAAATCTTCCAGGTAGCGGATATGGCCTATCCATAAAGCGATATCTTTTTTCTGCTTGATTTGCAGGCGTTCCTTATACCAGTCGCTGTTAATCACATAGTCGTAGGTAAACATATTGCGGATTTTCGGGTCTGAAGCATCTTTGCCATTGTAATGGCCGTGTGCCATAATATGCAGCAATGCTTTCAATGGCGGAATGGCTGAATCCACGCTTCCATCTTCAAAGTATAGCAATGCCACTCTTTTCTGGGCTTCGCAAATGTTTTTGATACCATCAATGAAATCCTCCATGGATTGTGTTTCGGGCCTGAGCACTTCGGTGGAGAATATACTCATGGGCTCCTCGAAGACACGACCAAGGTATTTAAACGCGAAGGCTTCGTTGATACGATAGCCCAGTCGGGATGCAAGGATTTTTTCGCCTTCATGCTCAAAGTCTTCAATTTTATCGAGCACGCCTTCTTTGAGCATGTGTTCGGGAGTTCTTTCTCTGGGGTCGAAGCGGCACCAGATTTCGGGAATCAGGATGCTGAGGTCGTGGTCGAAGCGGTTGTTGGGTCCAATGTAGCCTGCTGCACTGGAGAAAGCATTGTATCCGGTAAGAATGAACGATACCAGCGAATTATTCAAATCGGTAGTGGGCACAAGCATGTTGAATGGTCCTTTGGTAAGGGCTCCTTCCGACCCTGCCCCGGTGGTAGAGGGCGATTTGCCGGTAAGGCTGCAAACGAAATCCATAAAGAGTTCGGGTAGCTCCTGATAGTGAATAGGTGCATATACACTCAGGGGGCGAATGCCTTTTTCTCTGTTGGAGGGGTTGTTGCGCCGTCCGGGCAGAATATCGTTAATGGGAAACAGGGTGGGTTTATCCATAGGCACTTTACGTGCAAAGCGGATACCCACATGGGCCAGGTACCTGTCGGCGGGGTTGTTGAACTCGGGTCTTGACTGCAAGTACCTGGGGTTTTCGGATATGGAACCGTCCACAAGTCTGCGCGGATGCGAAGGAGAAATAAAATACAGCCCGCTGTCATCTTCTGCTCCCTTCTTGATGAGATTTTTAATGGGATGCGTGTATTTGTCGAAATCTATAGCGCCCTCAATAATTTCTTTTCCATCGGAAGAGGAGAGGGGCTGGTAGTTGGTAGTAAAATTATTCATCTGCGACAGGTCCGATTCGGCCTGCTTGTCATAGCCTCTGTTGATGGCTTCATCGGGTCGCTGGAAGAACAGGTATTCGCAGTTCTCCACGAACTTTACACTTTTGCGTTCAGTGCCGGGACGCAGGTATTCCAGTTGCGATGTAGGCAGGGTAAGAGTGGCAGAAATATCATCCTCCATCTGCACTTTGGCAGCAGCAATGAAATCCGGGCGCAGGGAGAAAACATTCCATGAGTCATTTTTACCGAAACCCACCCTAAGGTACGAAGTACTAATCTTGCGGTTGTCGAACATCAGGGCGTGTCCCTTACGTCCATTTACTTTATCCACCGAAAAATAGTCTCTCCAATCTTTTTTCTGCACTCCCGAGCGCAGGCTGATGCGCTTGATGAAGAATAAAAGTGCTTTGATGTGATCGGGTATGCTAATAAGGAAGTCGTTGTATTCCTTTTTGTATCCTTTGTAAGGTGTTAGCAGTTTGATAACCGAGCCCAGAGTTCTGGCAGGGTCCATCAGGCCTCTTTTGTCTTCTTTTTCTTCCTCGGGCTTTTTCCATCGATTGCTGTAATCGTAATCAATTAACTCCTGTGCTTTGGCAAAGTCTTCCTCGTAGTCATCAATAAAAAAATTGCCGTAAATAATAGCATTGAGCAGTGATTTTGAGATTTCCGACTTTCCACCGCCTGAAACCGTACTGGGTTTGTGCAGGAAGCTTCCTTCGGCCTGTGTAACCACCAATCGCCAGTCGGGGGCAAAGGGGTGCTTTTCCATGTGTACCTTAAAACCACAGGGCAGCACATAAAAGTGATTCTTTAGCAATTTTATTTCCCGGGTTTTGTTTTTATATTCCCAGGTAATTTCACTTTTGTAAAGGTCAATTTTTGCGTTTTCAGGAATGTAGAAAACATATGAAAGTTGCCTGTCTATTCCGTAATTGTCTTCATGCAGTAACATCATGGTGCCATAATGCTTTTTGATATCTTCAAAGGTATAAGCATCGGGGAAGCGTTTGATAAGGTCGGAAGCATCGAAAAAGCTTCCCATATTACGCCGGGCAAAAGCCAGGGCTCCACCTGCATGCTCTTCCTCACAGTTACCGCTGAGATTCGCTGCATAGGACAACTGGGTTTTTACTTCCTTTTTGCTGTACCCGAAATAATTGTCAGCGATAAGGGTTACCACTACGCCACTTTCATCGCGGCAGGTAAGTTTAAAAGGAACACCATCGTTGTAAAGCTCGTTTTCATCTTTCCAGCACATGCCGTCTTTGCGCATTCTTTCACTGGCATCTTCCCAACTGGGCAGTCCAATATCTTTTTTGCGCATTTGTGTAAGGTGGGGTGCCAGGATAACACAGCCGGTGTGGCCTGACCAATGGAGTGGGTCGAGGCCTGCATCATTTTTAAATAGGTAGGGGTCGCCTGCATTGCCAAAGATGCTCTCCACGAAATCCAGGTTGCTTACAAAACCACCTGGGGCAAAGAAACGTACCTCCATGGTTTTGCGGGGCGAAATGCCTTTAACTTCGGGGCTTACCGCCGGACGCAGCAGAAGAGACACAATCAGTTTTGCCTTTTTTTCCTGTGAAGCGGTAAAGGGAAGTATTTTAAAATCTTCCGGTGGATTCAGTGCCGCGTGGAGCAAATGTGCGAAAGTGATTTTGGGAACAGCTTTTTTATCTGGCGGGATGGGCAGGCCTCCCTTTACAATGTGAAAGGATCCCTGGGTGGTGCGACGGTCATTGACCGGGTTATGCAAAATTCCCTGTCTGATTCGGTAAGATTCATAATAGGGAGTGCTGTAGCTGTTCTGGTCGGGCGGAAGACTTACCTCGCGCCCTATGCCGGGCTTGTCAAGTACGAAAGAGTCGAAAGGAATGCGAAGGGTTTTGTCAAATTCCACATCGCTAAGGTAATGGTTGATGAAGTTCTGTATTCTTTTGTCTACCGGATTGATAACATCTTTTGACAAAAGCCTCATCTTTTCTTTATAGTTGTTAAGCAGGGCTTCAGCCAGATTGACAAACTCCTGCTCAGTCATACTGTCGTTGTCATGCAGTTGTCCTTCAAAAATGGGCTGTCCCATGGAGGCCAGTTTCATGTTGATGTATCGGATTACGTCGCGACGACGTTTGCCGGTAAAGGGCTCGGTAGTGTGGTAATTCATACTTATTTCCATAATTGAACCAGGATTAACGTGTTATATTCTATAGTGTTTGATATAAGCGGGCGCAAAGTTTCTTCAAAGCCCTTTGTATGGTGGGATTTGGTCAGCTTGTCCGTAAACAAAGATAAGCATTATTGGAAAATACTGCCACTGTAGCTTACCCAAGTTTGCGTAGCAAGGGAAAAAAAAGAGGCCTGCCGCGATGGCAGGCCTCAAAATGAGAAAGTATTCTAAAAGGCTGTTAGATAACACCCTGGTCGATCATCGCATCTGCTACTTTGATGAATCCAGCAACATTGGATCCTTTAACATAGTTTACGTAACCGTCTTCTCCCTTACCATACTTCACGCAGGCTTCGTGGATGTTGATCATGATCTGGTGCAGTTTTTCTTCAACTTCCTCTGCAGTCCAGGATAGCATCATTGAATTCTGGGTTTGCTCCAGACCTGAAGTGGCAACACCACCAGCATTTGAAGCTTTTCCTGGGCCATAAAGTATTTTGGCTTTCAGGAAGATTTCCATTGCCTCAGGCGTACAGGGCATGTTTGCTCCTTCAGAAACACACAGTACACCATTGTTTATAAGGTTTTGTGCATCTTCACCGTTAAGTTCGTTCTGGATGGCACAGGGCAGGGCTACATCACACTTCACTTCCCATGGACGTTTTCCTTCGAAGAATTGTGCATTGGGGTATTCGTAAGTGTAGGGCTTCACGATGTCCTGGTTGGAAGCGCGCAGCTCGAGCAGGTAGTCAATCTTGTCGCCGCTGATACCGTCGGGGTCGTAAACGTATCCGTCAGGACCACTAATGGTAACAACTCTTGCCCCCAGCTGGGTAGCTTTGATGATAGAACCCCAGGAAACATTACCGAAACCAGAAACGGCTACGATTTTTCCTTTCATGGAATCACCACGGGTTTTCAACATCTCTTCAGCAAAATAAACGTTACCGAAACCAGTGGCTTCAGGGCGAATCAAACTACCACCCCATCCGCGACCCTTGCCGGTAAATACACCAGTATGGGTGCCAACGAGTTTTTTGTACATGCCAAACATGTAACCAATTTCGCGACCGCCTACCCCTATATCTCCTGCGGGGATATCTGTATTGGGGCCAACATATTTGTAAAGCTCAGCCATGAAAGCCTGGCAGAAACGCATAATTTCGGCATTGGATTTTCCTTTGGGGTCGAAGTCGCTACCACCTTTTGCACCACCCATTGGCAGTGTGGTAAGACTGTTTTTGAAAATCTGCTCAAAGCCCAAAAACTTAAGTCCACCTTCGGTAACACTGGGGTGAAAACGGCAACCGCCTTTGTAAGGACCTATGGCGTTGTTAAATTGTACGCGAATACCTCTGTTTACTTGTACATTGCCTTTGTCGTCCATCCACTGAACCTTGAATTTGATAACTCTGTCAGGCTCAATGATTCTTTCAATAATATTTGCAGCTTCATATTTGGGGTTTTCTTTCACTACGTCTTCGATAGTTTCCAGAACCTCTTTTACTGCCTGAAGGAACTCAGGTTGACCGGGGTTTTTCTTTTCCAGGTCGGCCATTATTTTTTCCAAGTTCATATCTGAGAATTTTTTTAAAAGTTTGTAATAAGGGTGATTAGGGTTAATTGTTCATCAATTAACAGGACGAAATTAGGCTTATTTATCAGATTGGCAAAGGAAAAGCAAAAATAATTTTAGGCGCCTTTTTACGTGTGAAAGCCTTGTTTTTTGCCCCTTTAGTA
>SLOR01000064.1 GCA_007132395.1 Bacteroidales bacterium | reverse complement strand
GCTTCTATTAACAAAATCTTTCAATTAGAGAACCTCAACATTCTTATATAACTAACAAATATACGTTTTGTTTGAATAAAACAGGATTTTTGTCAGCTAATTACGTAATTTTGGGGTAAGCATCCAATCTGCAGCACTTATTAATTGCAGAAGCCAACCCATTATTCGTACTAAATTATATTATGGCGAGAAAAAATAAAAAATCAAATACATCCAAAAGACTACTGCTTCTGGTGATCGTATTAGCTGTTTTGCTGGTTGTTTCCCGCACCTGCAGGTTAACAGGCAATGGCCGTGAAGAAGCGCGGTTTTTTGAGCACAACAAAACTGAAGAAATACAATTATCTGAATCCCTTGATAATAGTAACAATTTTTCTGACCAACCTATGCAAACCATTCAGCCTGATATTCCTACACTGCTCGGACAAATAAGCAGCCCTTCTGCCAGCCCCCTGTTCACTCCCATCGAAATAAAATATGCCAGCCGCGAAGGCATGTACATGCATAAGGAAGCATATGATGCTTTTGTAAAGATGCATCAGCATGCACTTAATGAAGGCGTAGAATTGAAAATCATTTCTGCATTTCGTACATTTAATCATCAGAAAAGAATCTGGGATAACAAATGGGAGGGGCGCCAGGTGCTGAGTGGAAACATTCATGCCACCAGCATCCCTGACCCGCTGGAAAGAGCCCTGGAGATACTCCGGTTCAGTGCCATGCCCGGCACCTCTCGCCACCACTGGGGCACCGATATCGATATCAACAGCCTTAACAATACCTATTTTACCTCCGGAAGAGGACTGAGGGAATTTCAATGGCTGCAGGAAAATGCAGGCAAATATGGTTTTTGCCAACCCTATACCCGTAAGGGCGATACCCGCAATGCAGGCTACGAGGAGGAGAAATGGCACTGGTCTTACATGCCCGTAGCCTCAATTTATCTTCAGGCTTACAGCGATTCTGTTACTTACCGTCACCTGGAGAATTTCATGGGTTGGGAAACAGCACACCAGCTGGATGTAATTAAAAACTATGTTTTAAGTATTGATAAAAGTTGTCTTACATTTCAACATTAAAACAGGATGAACATAAAATTCCCCTATTATTTCAAATTTGTGATGCTTTTGCTGGGCCTGGTGCTGGTGGTTTTTATCATGCGAGAAGCCAAGGTGATACTGGTCCCCTTACTTATATCGGGCCTGCTGGCCATTCTTATCAGCCCGCTTACCACATGGATGGAAAGAATAAGAATCCCGAAAGCCCTGGCAGTGGGTTTGAGTGTAATTTCCCTGCTTGCATTATTAAGTGCCCTGGTATACTTTTTCTACAACCAGATACTTCGTTTCAGCGGCGATTTGTCGCTGCTGGAAGAACGTGTTGGTTATTACCTTGGCATGCTGAATGCTTATATTGAAGAAAACCTTGACGGGGTAGTACCCATTTCGGCCGACACCATTCAAAATGCTATATTCCAGTACTTGTACGAAAATGCCGCCGGGCTTACCCAGGGAGTAATTGCCACAGCAGGCACTCTTACCATGGTGTTTATCATGCCCATCTATATCTTCCTGTTTCTGTATTTCAGGCAGTTTCTGATAGAGTTTATACTCATGTCATTTGAAGATAAACATAAGATAAAGGTTCGCAATGCAATTTCCAAGGTGAAGCTGGTAGTGCAAAACTATATTACGGGGATGTTCCTGGTTATATGTATCCTGGCAGTTCTCAACAGTATAGCCCTGCTAAGTCTGGGCATTAAGCACGCTTTTCTGTTCGCGGGTTTCGCAGCTATATTGAACGTAATCCCATTTCTGGGGCCATTTATCGGAGCTACGTTGCCTATTCTCTATGCCTTTCTTACCAAAGATTCGCTATGGTATACCTTTGGTGTATTCATGGCATTTTATTTTATTCAATTGTTCGAGAGCAACCTGTTTACGCCCAAAATTGTAGGAGGGAAAGTTTCCATGAACCCTCTGATGACCATAATAGCACTCTTTGTGGGTAATTTTATCTGGGGACTGGCAGGGATGATTTTATTTATTCCCGGCATGGCCATACTGAAGGTAATTTTTGATGAAGTAGAGGGATTGGAAGCCTATGGCTTTTTACTGGGCGATACGCGTGAAGCAAAAAAGAGTAATAACCGAAAAGGTTTAAGGGAGCAACTGCGCGAAGTGAGAGGAAGACTGAAGCTGTAAAATAAAACGGAAAGATAAGGGCTTTTAATCCAAAACCTCTACTTCCTGATACTCGGGTATTTCCACCCCAGGAATCTCCTGCACAGTGCGCCGTGAGCGGCGAAACAATTCGCTCAGGTTATCAAATTCTCTTCTGTAAAAAACACCCACACCCTGTGTGTAGGGTGCATTGGTATTGAGCACATCAAAAGTATTGGAGCGGTTAAAAGCTTTGATGCGAAACTTGCCTTCGGGAGTAATTTTCACCTCCACATTCACATCTCCGATAATATTACTTGCCCTCTGGGTTTGGGCAGGATGGTCGCCGGCATAACCCACGTTGCCGTCGATGATTACCCTGTCGTCGAATAGCTGGGTAGAAAGGGCTACTTCAATTTCCTGGCTGCTGATTTCGTCACCGGGCCGGTAGTTGATACCAATATCCAGTTCTGAACTGATTTGCGACAACCAGTTGCTGAGTTGATTGGAAAGCAACTCCGAAGAAGTAGAACCCATACCATAGCCAAGGGCAGTATTAAATCCTTCTTCCGGGGGCACAAACCGATTGAGAATAAGCAGAGAGAATACCTGCCGGTTCATTTCCTGCTCAGTAGTGATAATTCTCTCTATCATTTCACGGGCTGATTCATCGGCCCCGGGAAGCTGAATATCAAAATTGATGGTGGGATTGAAAAGTTTATCCTGCAGGTGCAACACCGTTTCTACGGGAACCCGCCGGCGGTATAAGTCAGAAGTATCCGTTTGGTTGGCCGCCAGGTCGTATAAGGAGGTGCGCAGGCGATACAGTGCTCTGATATCTATATCTGCATCGTAAGGGTCGCCGGTCCATCGGATGGTGCCCCCCTGCTCCATGCGAAAACGCTTATTGATAAGGTTCTGCAGGGTAAACAAATAATCTCCTTCCTGCAGGGTATAATCACCATACATATTAAAAGCACCCTGGTTGTTAATTTCCAGGGATAGATTCCCAAACCCACGCCCGCGCAGTATATCTCCGATTTGCGAATCAAAAATAATCTGTATCTCAGCCTCGGGTGTTACCTCCAGGTCAAAGTTCATACTTAGTCCGGATATCTGCGGCATTTGAATGGCAGGCAGCCCATTTTCTGCCGCTTCAGGCGACACAAAACTGATAAAACTGGATTCGGTAAGCTCGCCTGTATAATCCAGGGGAAGAAAAATCTGTGTCCCCCTGTTGGCCTGTGCCGATATATCCATTACGATATTGTTGACAGGGCCATGCACACGAAACAAGCCACTGGCAAAAGCCCGGCCATAGAACAATTCGTTATGATGCACACGGGTATTGAGCACAGCCATGCGGTCCAGCAGGAAAGAAATATCCAAACTAAAATTAAAAAAATTATTATGTCTTATAATACCCGATACCTTGGCATTATTACCAAGCGTATCATTAAGGGTAAGATTTTCGAAACTGAAATAGTCTTTTCCCACCTCAACTTCATGGGCAAAGGAATAGGGAATATTGGTATAATCTACCCGGAAGCCGGTTCTTACCAGGCGGGCAGTGCCGCTGAGCTCGGGCGCCGCAATGGGCCCATCAAGCCTTAACTTTCCCGATGCAAGCCCACGAAAGTTGGAGGCAAAACCTTCCATGTACCTGGCAAAAACAGACATGCGCAGGTTTTCAATCAGTATATCCAAATCAAAGTTGTCATGATCTCTGTCAGGATAAAAATAACCATTGGCAATCAGGGGTTTATTGTACCCCACATTGCCGTAATAAATCACTTCGGCATTGATTTTAAAAGCCTTTTCAGTGGCATCCCAGTTACTGTTAACCGACAAGTCTCCCAGGTGATCATGGTTGAATGCAAAATCCTTTACCAGTACATTAGCCGTAATGTTGGGGGCATGCTGCAGGTTGGACAACAACAAAGTACCACTGGAGTAGCCTGCGAAATCTACTTTTCGGTCCTGTAGCAAAAAGCCCAGGCTTTCCAGGTTAAAGTCGTTGAGTTCAATTTCCAGTATATCCTCTTCATCCTGACTTAAAACTCCCTGCACCTGTAAAAATTCGTTGTTTTTATACAGGTAAAAATCATCCACCCGAACAATTTGCTCATCAAGAGTAATCCTGTTTCCGGGCCTGAGAGTCCAGAGAGAATCATTGAGATAAGCATAGGATGAAAGGAATTGTATTTCAGTTTTTTTGGGAGAAACAGCCCTTGCCATTCCCTGCACGAATCCTTTATTTTGTGCTAAAGAACTTTCATTGTCCCACCTCACAAAAAAATCAAGGGTATCCTGGTACAAAGTTCCGGTGGCATGAAACTGCTCCACCCAAATGCTATCAGAAAAAAGCAACCGGCTTCCCGTAGTATTTAAAAACAAAGAATCGGCACCAGAATCAATGTTTAGCTGCAGGTTTTCCATCCTGTTACTACCCCATGAAATGTAATCAAACCCTCCTTTAAGGGTAAGTACTCTTTGTGTGTTATTAAAATACCCCTCCAGTTTAGCATCCGGAGCAAGGGTTAGTTCATGCAGCCAGATGGCGGTAAGTTCTGCTGTATTTTTGAAGTGAATATGAAAACCTCCTTCCTGATAGTTGAAATTTTCTTCTTTCGTTGTGCGTACCCACCGGGCCGGCGCATAATTTGCCAGGTAATCGGTAAAAGCCTCCTTCATTTTATCAATATAGATTTCGCCTTCCACATTTATGTCCAGAAAATCGGAGGTGAAGTTCAGGGTTTTATGTTCATTCTCAAGGATGAAATGCTCCAACGATATTACTTCTGTAGCATACTGATTATGAATATTTCCTGCATCGTCAAGTTCGTGGTAAACAGTATTAAGCGCCAGCAGCTCTCCTTCGATATCACTGAAGGAATTCCCGCTGCCTTCCACGGTAATTGTAGTTGACACAATACTATGAAACAGAGAGTCACGCTGGTAAATATTCAGTAAACTCAGGTTGGCATCCTCCAGCTTTGCAGAGAAGCTCAGGTAGGGTATTGTGCGGTTAAAATCAACAAGCCCCTTAAAGTCGAGCTGGAGATTAGGGTCGTTAATGAGCAGGTTTCCGTTAAAGCTTTTATTACTCAAATTGCCTGCAATGGCAATATTTCGGTAATCATACCCCTTGTAATCAAGGGAATTGACAACACCATCCATATCCATACGTAACGACTCCAGGTCATGCCCGCTTCCTGCAAGGTTGGCATGAAATGCAATACGCCCTATATCACCATTGCCCCCAAGTAGCTCTCCCAGGTTAAAACCCGGAGATGCCAGGCTCCCCCTGTAATTGAACCGGGAGTAATTGTCATGGCTCACGATGGCGATATCGGTATTTATTTCACCCAGGGCAGATGTAAGCTTTCCATAGGCAACGAAATCATAGAAAAAACCTGTAAAGTTGCCCGAGAAGGAAGCCAGTCCCAGGTTCTCTATTTCGTCGGGAAGGTTGGGGTAACGTTTTTCGAAACTATCGGGCAAACGGAAAGACTCAATATCCCTTTTGGTAGTAATTAGTCTTTCAACAGAGAAATTCAAGAAGGTTTCATCAAGATCGGGCAAACCTACCATGTTAAAGTTGCCCCTGAAGTTTGTCCGGCTTCCCAAACGGATTACCATTTCTTGTCCTCTCAGGCTGCTGATAGTGCCACTTAGCTTGCCTGCAAAATCAATCTGATTATCTAAACCATAAAAAGCAGGAAAAAAGTAACTCAGTTCGTACAACCTTAAAGATGATGGCTTGAGTTGCATTTCAAAATGCACCTTTTCCGTGAAGTTGGAAAAGGCATTATAGCTTTCATAGGAAAAATCTACCTCCATTTCAAGTTGGCTGTGGAGGGTTTCCAGTTTTAAATCCCTGATAAAACCACCTGTAGGGCTCAATAAAACGATACCCTCAGAGGCTTTCACTTCCATTCCTTTAGACTCTTTTACCGAAAAATGTTTAATACCGGCAAAAAGGGTGTCGTTCTCAAAGAAGATATCTTCGATGGTAAGGTTTAAATCGCCAAAGGCAAAATTGCCGGCATCAAAACCATAGTCTTTTTCCAGTGCCTCCTGGTCGCGGAAAGTAAGTCCTGAATTTCTGAACTCAAAGGAGCGAACGGTAAGATCCCAATTGGGCAGCTGAAGTG
>SLOR01000122.1 GCA_007132395.1 Bacteroidales bacterium | reverse complement strand
GGTAACAGCACGCGGCCTGGTTTGGGGCCAAAATCCCAACCCCAGCCTAAGCCAAAACGAAGGACAGCTGCAAGCCGGCAGCGGACCGGGGACATTCACCGCGCAAATCACAGAGCTGGAGCCCGCTACCACCTACTGGGTGCGTGCCTGGGCCTCCAACGAAGCAGGCACGGCTTATGGTACACAAAAGGAGGTTGTGACTCCGGGTACATCAGATGAAGATGATGAAGACAAGCCCGAATGGACTCCCTGCCCCGGAATGCCCACCATTACCGATATCGACGGCAATGTGTATAACACGGCTTTAATCGGAGATCAGTGCTGGTTGAGAGAAAACCTCAGAGCAACCAGATTCCCCAATGGTGATGAAATATTAACCGGGCTAGATAATTTTTCCTGGAGTTCAGTTGATGAACCTGCCTTTGGAATTTATCCCTTTACCGGAGGCCCAATGGACACAGGGGCCATATCAGGCATTGAGAGTGATGAGGAAATGCTTATGGAATATGGTGCTTTGTACAATTGGTATGCAATTGCAGATAGCAGGAGTATTTGTCCGGCCGGATGGAGAGTAAGTTCAGGTTCAGATTGGCAGGAACTTTTGGAACATGTTGAGCAAACTTATCCCGGAACTATTGGAAACAGACTTAAGGACTGCCGTCAGCTAAACTCTCCCTTATCTGGTGATTGTAGCCAGGAGATACATCCGAGATGGAATGAGCACCATGAGCATTACGGCACTAACGATTATGGCCTGTCGGCTCTGCCAGGGGGATATCGACATGATAACGGAAACTATTTATTAATTGGCTCTCATGGGGGATGGTGGAGTACCACCAATGAGAATGCATACTCAGCCTATTACTGGAGAATGGATTTTAACCATGCTAATATTTATCCAACATTAGATAATAAAAATGCAGGCGGGTCGGTTTACTGCGTTTACAAAGATACTTCTTTTAGCAGCGTTCCAACAGTCTATACTTCTCAAGTGCATTCAATAACCGCTGATTCTGCTTTCTCTATTGGAGACATAACCAACGAAGGAAACAGTAACATTCTTGAAAGAGGGGTTGTTTGGAGTACAACAGAAATGCCATCCACCGATAATTTCGAAGGAAAAACCCTTGATGGTATAGGACTGGAAAGTGGCAGGTTTGAAAGCTACCTTACAGAATTACAACCCGAAACCACCTATTACGTAAGAGCTTATGCCACTAATAGCATTGGAACGGCATATGGGCAACAACTTCAGTTTCAAACACCCAAACAAGAAGCAGAAGACTGCCATACAGAATGGACGCCCTGTCCCGGGATGCCTACAGTGACTGATATTGATGGCAACACTTATACTACAGTGCTTACCGGCAATCAGTGCTGGCTGAGGGAAAACTTAAAAACAAAAAGGTATAATGATAGCAGCCCTGTAGTTTCAAATCTTACTGATGCCCAATGGGAAGCAACAACCGATGGGGCATACAGAGTATACCCCTATACCATGGTTGAAGGTATAGAAAGCGAAGAAGAGATGTTGGAGAACTATGGCATTCTTTATAATTGGTTTGCCCCAACAGATGAACGTGGACTTTGCCCGGCAGGATGGAGATTGCCCGATGATGATGACTGGAACAACCTTTTTAATTACATGAAAAACACTTACCCTCAAATTAATGATGATAATATTGCCAATGCTCTAAAATCAAAAAGACAAGTAAATACACCATTGGGAGGGGGTTGTGCAACCCACCAACACCCAAGATGGGATGAAGACAATGAAGCAGGGAATTTTGGGACAGACGAATTTGGCTTCTCAGCCCTTCCGGGGGGTGAAATCTTTTTCGATGGATACTATTTGGAACATGGAACAAGAGGATTTTGGTGGTCTGCCTCAGAACAAGAAGATATGGATGACATTTATGATGGAAGGCACATCAGGTTTGAGCATTGGCTAGGTGGGATACAACATTTGTCTTACCCGAAACAAATGGGGATGTCAGTAAGGTGCATTAAAGCAGGAGAGAATGACGGCTCAAAACACGCTCTTTCTGTTATCAAATTTCCCGAAAATATCGGAACCATTAATGGAGAGGGATTCTACCCATTGGGTTCAACAAATACTATCAAAGCAGTTCCTTCCAAAAACTTCAGATTTAAGCACTGGATGCTTAACGATAATATTATTGGCACTGAGAGCACTTACACTTTCACCATGCCGGATTATGACATCACATTGGAAGCACACTTTGAACCCCATGATGATGGAATAATAATAACACATTGCCCGGGCCTGCCTACTGTGGAGGATCTTGACGGAAACATATATCATACAGTCCTTATTGGAGAACAGTGCTGGTTAGCGGATAATCTGAAAACTTCAAAATATGCCGATGGCTCAGAAATTCTGCGTGGCAGCACAAATGCAGAATGGGAAGAGGCACATTTAAACGAAACGGGTGCATTCAACATTCCCCCTTATCATTCAGGCTGGCAGGGTTTAGAAACGGAAGAAATTGTTTTGGAAAAGTATGGAGCCTTTTACAACTGGTGGGCAATTGTGGATGAAAAAGGAGTTTGTCCAACCGATTGGCGGGTAAGTACCCTTGAGGATTGGTCCAGCCTAAATGACTACCTGGTAAACAGCTATGAATTTGTTACACCATTTAACATTGGAAACACGCTGAAATCGTGCAGGCAACAATATTCACCACTGGGAGGAACCTGTAACACCAATGAGCATCCTTACTGGATGTCAATTTGGGAAAATCATTATGGTACAGATGATTTTGGCTTTTCCGGATTACCCTCAGGCGGAATATTTGGCACACACTCCTCTAATAACTTGGGTATACATGCTTTTTGGTGGACTCCTGATACATATTCGGAGTCTCATGGGCAAATTAAATACCTCTATAGTGATGGAGGCAATCTGGGCACCCGAATTGCAGAAAAAAAGAACGGGTACTCTGTCCGATGCATAAAAGCTGACTAAGGTTCTGTCTTGAAAACATTTTACCAACAAACAATATAAAAAAAGCCACTCACGAAGAACTATCGTAAGTGGCTTTTTTGTTGGTGGTTGATTAAACTTCCCACCGAAGCGGCCCCACCAGGGTTTCTTTTTTAATTATCACCTCCTGCGGTGTCCTGTTTTACAACAATCGTCCCGTTTTAGTACTGCATCAGCCATGTATTGCCCTGTTTTAGGACGCAATATGCGTTCTGGAAGCTTTACACAAACTTCACAAAAAACCCTTTTTGTCTCTTCCTCAATTATTTACAATATTTGGAATACCTGTTGTTAGATGTTTCACAACAATAATTCTAATATCATTAACGCTACCCCCTTAAACCCCAATACTATGACCAGCGAACAATATATAGAAAGCTTGCGCAAAATGAACCTGAAAGTGTATCTTTTTGGTGAACTTGTTGAAAACCCTGTCGATCACCCCATGATTCGCCCTTCCATGAATTCGGTTGCTATGACCTATAAACTTGCCGAAATGGAAGAGTACAAGGATATCATGACCGCTACCTCGCACCTTACAGGAAAAACCGTGAACCGCTTCTGCCATCTGCACCGCAGCACTGAGGATTTGATCAAAAAGGTAAAGATGCAGCGCCTGCTGGGACAAAAAACCGGTGCCTGCTTTCAGCGCTGTGTAGGCATGGACGCCTTCAATGCATTGTATTCTACCACTTACGAAATTGACCAGAAACACAATACGCAATATCATGAGCGCTTTGTGGAGTACATGAAGTTTGTGCAGGAAAACGACCTCACCGTTGATGGTGCCATGACCGATCCCAAAGGTGACCGCGGCCTTTCCCCATCACAGCAAACCGACCCCGATATGTATGTGCACATCGTGGAAGAAAGAGCAGACGGTATCGTGGTGCGTGGTGCCAAAGCTCACCAGACCGGAGCTGTAAACTCGCACGAGCATCTCATCATGCCTACCATTGCCATGAAAGAGGCTGATAGAAACTATGCCGTGGCTTTTGCCATTCCTTCTGATGCAGAGGGTGTGTTCATGATTTACGGTCGCCAGTCGTGCGACACCCGCAAAATGGAAGAGGGTGCTGACATCGACCTGGGCAATGCCGAATTTGGCGGACACGAAGCACTGGTAATTTTCGAAGATGTTTTTGTTCCCTGGGATAGAGTATTTCTGTGCAAAGAATATGAATTTGCCGGTATGATGGTTGAAAGATTTGCTGGCTACCACAGACAATCCTACGGCGGTTGCAAAGTAGGTGTGGGCGATGTACTTATCGGAGCTTCAGCCCTGGCAGCCGACTATAACGGAGCGGCCAAAGCCTCGCATATTAAAGACAAGCTCATCGAAATGACCCACCTTAACGAAACACTTTACTCCTGCGGCCTTGCCTGCTCCTGCGAAGGGAAAGCCACCCAGGCCGGCAATTACGAAATCGACCTGCTGCTGGCCAATGTGTGTAAGCAAAACATCACCCGCTTCCCTTATGAAATTTCCCGTTTGGCCGAAGACATCGCCGGTGGCGTAATGGTCACCATGCCTTCGGAGGCTGACTACAGAAGCGAAAAAGTTGGTCCTTATATCGATAAATACCTCAAAGGGGTAAACAGTGTAAAGACAGAAGATCGCATGAGGGTTTTGCGACTCATCGAGAACATTACGCTGGGAACGGCGGCTGTGGGATACAGAACGGAATCCATGCACGGTGCCGGTTCGCCTCAGGCCCAAAGAATTATGATTGCACGCCAGAGCAATATAGAAGAGAAAAAGGGCTTCGCCCGTAACCTGGCCCGCATCAAGCCGCAAGAGGAAGAAAAATAAAATAATCCCCATTATTTATATCAATCATCAGGAAGCAGGCTTTCTTATGCCATTCGGAAAACCTGCTTCCCCCTCCCGGGGTATATCCTGAAAGTTTTAAAAAATACTGTCATATGAACTGGAGAGACTTATATAAAACCAAACTCAGCACACCGGAGCAAGCCATCCGGGCTATCAAAAGCAACGATCGCGTGGTGCTGGGACATGCCGCAGCTGTGCCCGTTGACACCCTTCAGGCACTGGTGGCACATAAAGAAAACTATCACAATGTGGAAATTGCCCACATGTACTGCCTGGGCGAAGGAGCCTATATGCTTCCTGAAATGCAGGGGCACTTCCGCCACAATGCCGTATTTGTGGGGGGTAATGCCCGCAAGGCCATCGAAGAAAACAGGGCTGACTACACCCCTTGCTTCTTCCATGAAATCCCCAGCCTGTTTACAAAGGGCCCTTTGCACCCCGATGTGGCCATTATACAATTGTCTTTGCCCAATTTGGAAGGATTTTGCAGCTTCGGTGTTTCAACTGATTATACCAAACCTGCAGCCCATGCGGCCAAAATTGTAATTGCAGAAATCAACGACCAGATGCCTTTCATTGGCGGAGATAACCTCATGCATATTTCTGACATTGATTATATCATTGAAACTTCCAACCCTTTGTATGAACTGCCCGCTGCCCGTATTGGCGAGACAGAGCTGGCCATTGGCCGCCATTGTGCAAGCCTGGTGGAAGACGGTTCGACCTTGCAGCTGGGTATTGGTTCCATTCCTGATGCCGTGCTCAAATCCCTGGGCAACAAAAAACAACTGGGAATTCACACAGAAATGTTTTCCGACGGAGTGGTAGAGCTGGTAGAGCAAGGAGTAATTACCGGTGAAAAGAAAACCCTGCACAAAGGCAAGCTGGTAGCCACTTTTTTGATGGGCAGCCGCAAGCTGTATGATTTTGCAAACCACAACCTCGATGTAATCATGTATCCTGCCGATTACGTCAACGACCCATACATTATCTCGCGCAACTACAAGATGACGTCCATAAACTCATGCGTAGAAATAGACCTTATGGGGCAGGTGGTATCAGAATCTATCGGCACCAGGCAAATAAGTGGTGTTGGCGGACAAGTTGATTACGTAAGGGGTGCATGCATGGCACGCGATGGCATCTCTGTCATGGCTATGCCTTCCACGGCAGCCGGAGGCAAGGTTTCACGTATTGTCCCTTTCCTGGGGCAGGGCGCTGCTGTAACCACATCACGCAACGATGTAAGGTATGTGGTCACCGAATTTGGCATAGCCCAATTATGGGGAAAAACCCTCAGACAAAGGGCAGAAAGCCTTATCGAGATAGCGCACCCCAGCTTCAGAGAAGAACTGGGAGAAGCCACAGAAAAAAGATTTCATGTAAAAAATCACTATATCAATAAGGAGGAACTCAGCAATGCAACTGTTTAAGCTAAAGACCCAAATCAGCAGGTTCGACACTTTCGCGCAATTCGCCACCGAATTT
>SLOR01000412.1 GCA_007132395.1 Bacteroidales bacterium | reverse complement strand
TTCTCTTCCACAGAGGCCAACCCCATCGTGAGTCCTGAAGTTACAACATTGTACACTGTAGTGGTAACCGACACCCTCAACGGATGTTCTACAACTGGTTACGTACTTATCAGCATCAGTGACCTGCGATTCACCCGCACGGGCAATCCACAGGTATGCGAAGGAACAGAATCTGTCAACCTGGGAACACATATCCGCATCGAAGGTGGTATGCTACCCTACCAGTATTTCTGGTCAGATGCCGACGGCAATACGATTTCCAATGAGCTCAACCCAACAGTTACCGCTCCATTTGCTGCGTCTTACAATCTGCTGGTATTGGATCAGATGAATTGCCCCATTAATCTTACGGTTCAGATTCAGTATATCGAAAGTCCGTTTGTGGAGCTCTACATTAACAACGAGCCTGCAGGCCTTACCCACTCAATCTTTATCGGTCAAACGGTAATATTTGAAGCAAGGCCCGAAGGATACGACTTCTACGAGTTCTATATACTAAGGGAAGAACCTGCCGAGGATAATAATGATGAATCGGCTGGCCTCAAGTCATTCTTTGCCGATATTGCACCTGTTCAGGCAGGAACCTCCAATGTGTTTACCACCAATGAACTGGTAACCGGCGACCGGGTATTCGTAATAGCCTATGATGGTGCCTGCCCCGGACAAAGTGAAATGGTAATCATATATGTAAACGACCTGCCCAACGCCTTTACTCCCGATGGAGACGGTATCAACGATATCTTCGGCCAGGGCGCGGATCTTACCATCTTTAACAGGTGGGGACAAAGGGTATACCGCGGCACAAACGGATGGGACGGCACATTTAACGGACGAAAAGTATCGCCCGGCACCTATTATTACCTGCTGGATATCTATGATGACAACAACAGAAAAACAACTATAAAAGGCTCTGTTACAGTAATATTGCAAAACCAATAAAAAACCATAAGGTTCCGGTATCTTATTACCGGAACCTTTGAAAAATAAATGCGTATACAGCTTATAAGAAATAGATCTGTTTCATGGATTTACTCTTCTTTTTTATCAGAAAAGGGAATGAAAAAGATCCGTAATATTTTTTATCAATGAGCCGATTTTACATTTATATCTTTTGCCTGCTTCTTTCGGTGCCTGTAATGGCACAACGAACGCAACAACGCATTGCCGTGGGAGACGAGTTCTTTAAAAACGAACAGTTCTCCGAGGCTATCAATGTGTACGAACGTGTTTTGCGAAGAGAAAGCGATGCCGAAATACGCAAAGAACTTTCCTTTAAAATGGGTGAATCCTACCGCAGGCTCCTCAATTATGAGGAAGCCAAAAAATGGTACGTTATCGCTCTGAACCTGGGCTACGACGACCCGGAAATTTATCTGCAACTTAGCGAAATGGCACTGGGACTCGAAGAATTTGACGCTTCCCTTGACTATATCAACACATACCTGCAGATTGACCCGCAAAACGAGCTGGCAGTGAAACTTAAGCAATCGGCACAGTTTGCTAAAGAAAACTATTTTACAGAAACTATTTTTGAAGTCTCCAACGAAAGTGGCCTTAACAATCCCGGCCAACAATGGGGAATTTCCATGATGGAGAATGTGAACGTTTTTTATGACGACCAGGCTAAAGTCGATCAACAGTACGACATTGACGTGCGCCTGCGATACAACAACATTTTCTACTGGACCTGGATTTCTCGTACCCTCAAAGACCGTATTATCTTTTCCTCCACCATGGCTATGAATGGTGCTACAACCGGCTATTCCAATATCTACCAGGCTACTTTCAACAAGCGTGAAGGCGACTGGGATATCCCCAGGCTGCTCAACGGAGGCATTAACTCCAACTATTACGATGGATTTCTGTCGTACGATCCTGTAAATGAAATCGGATATTTTATGAACAGCGGCGGACAAACCGGAACCCGTGCCACTGCCGATATTTATACAGTACAATACAACCGTCAAACGGATTTTTGGGGCATTCCCGAAATTTTTGTTTATAACAGCGATGAGTACAACATTGGTTATCCTTCAATCAACGAAGATGGCACCGTACTGTATTTCGCCTCCGACAGGCCCGGCGGTTTCGGATTGTATGACATTTACAAAATGATAAAAGATGAAGAAGGCAACTGGAGTGACCCCATCAACCTGGGACCCACCATCAACACCCCCTTCAATGAGTCATACCCATATATTGCCGGTGATGTTTTGTATTTCTCCTCCTATGGCCATCCCGGTTTTGGAGGCTTCGACATTTTTTACTCCATTATCAATGAAGATGGAGAATACGGCACCCCTATCAACATGGGAGCTCCCGTCAATAGTAGTGCAGATGACTTTGGGTTTGTAATTGACGAAGATTACACCCGCGGCTTTTTAAGCAGCAACCGCCCCGGAGGACAAGGTGAAGATGATATTTATTCTTTCAGGGTAGTACCCAAATCTTTCCTGGTGCAGGGACGTGTAGTTGACCAAATCACCGGTGAGCCCATCAGCGGACTCGACATTTTCTTTTATGATGAATCCGGGGCCTATTTTGAGCAATCCACAACCGATGCGCAAGGCTTTTACACCATGCCTGAGTTAAGTACCGATATCAACTATTTTATTTCAGCCTACCCCGACGGATACCAGGAATTATCTGATACAATGGCCGTTAGAGACCAGTTACTATCTAGCCGCTTTGAAGTAATTTCTGATTACGAAAGAAATTTTGCCCTCATCCCCCTCGACCATCTCATTGCCGATACCCCCGCGCAAGTAGTAACTCCTGAACCACAGGAGGAAATTGCTGAAGTAATCGAAGAAATAGTGCCGGCAGAACCCGAAATTAAGGAAGAACCCATCCTTGCCGATGAACCTGAAATAGATGATTATATCCTTGAAACCATCAACAACAGATTCGACACCCGGGACTTTACCCTCAGTTCCGACGGATTCCCGGTAATCTATTTCGATTTCGGCAAATTCGATCTTACCTCTACGGCCATAGGACAGCTGGATACGGTAATTGCCTTCCTGAGGGCGAATCCCGACAAAGGTGTAATCGTACATGCACATACCGACGAAATCAGTGGTTACCTTTTTAACTTCTACCTTTCGCAGCAAAGGTCACAGAGTATCCTTGCACACCTGCGTCGCAACGGCATTGACCCCTCAAGGGTTTACCCCAAAGGCCATGGAAAAATGGAGCTGGAGGTTAGAAACGCACAAACCCCTGAAGAACACAGAAGAAACAGAAGGGCCAGCTTCCAGTCAATCCCTGTAGGAGAATTGCAGGCTTACCTGGAAAATGCCTCACGGCACAGCTTCAGATACCTTAACTCCATTGAAAAGGAAGCCCATTTTGCTGAAGGAGTTGAATTTATGGTGCAGTTCATGGCTTCTCATGTACCTATTAGTCCGCAGTATTACAGAAAAATCATGCAAAATTTGCCTGATGTAGATATTATATATTATTACGATACCGATCGCTACCACCGCTACCTTGTAGGAAGCTTTAGAGATTTCGACGCAGCATTTCTGATGCAGCGCAAATTAAGAGAGCTGGGCTACGAAATATATGTAGTGGCATTCGACAATGGTGATCGTATTCCTGTTAGCAGAGCCCGCAGGCTCCTGGCAGGAGAATAAGAAACTGAATTTATAAAGAAACACCATAACGGCTATGAAGAAATTGTCTGTTTTAATCCTTCTTATAAGCCTTGCACGCTTAACATTACTGGCACAAAATGACGTGCATTTCAGCCAGTATATGTTTAATGAATCCATTTTTAACCCCGCAGCCATTGAAATATCCAATACCATCAATGCATCGCTGGTGGCACGCCAGCAATGGGTGGGTTTCGATAATGCACCCTCCACCCAGGCGCTCAACGCCAGCACATACATCCAGGAGCTTTTTGGCGGTGTGGGGCTTAATGTTATTCACGACAGGCTGGGATACGAAAGCTTTCTTACAGCCAGGGCATTTTATGCCTTTCCCGTGCAAATCGGGGTGCTTTCCAATCTTACCTTCGGACTGGGGGCGGGTATCGTAAACCGTACCCTTGATGGTACACGGCTTACTTACGAAGACCCCAGCGACCCCAATGCTTTTTACACCAAGGAAAACTTTCTGCGCCCCGATTTTAATTTCGGAATGGAATACGTTGACCCCAACCTCACGGTAGGCTTTGCCGCCACCCATCTGTATCGCTCGGTAAAAGGCTCTCAAATCGATTACGCTCCACGCCACTATTACCTGTATGCCAAATACCTGTTTGAAGATGTTGTTGACAGGGTAGATATCCAACCCTACCTCTTGTTTAAAAGCAGCTGGTTTATGACACAGTTTGATATCAACGTGATGGGCTATTACGACAATATGGTTTGGGGTGGGTTCTCCTACCGCCTGGGAGATGCCGTTTCAGCAATGGTGGGATATTTTATTACCCCAGACATCAAAGTGGGCTATGCCTATGATTATGCCATTGGCGTGAGCCGGGGGTACAACGGAGGCTCACATGAAATTATGATTTCCACCGCTTTTGAAGGATTTAATAAAACCCGGGTAACTCCCAAAACTCCCAGAATTTTCAACTAACCAAAACAAAAACTGTTTTCAATTCATTACAAAACCGGCCCGGGGCCGGTTTTTTTATTTTAAACCTTTTTTGTATATTATGCCTCCCTTTATATCATGCTTTTCGTCTCTACAAAAGTTTACAGCTTACCAAAATTTACCCCATGGAAAAAAAAGCTAAAACACCCAAATCAGGCAGCACTTCCAGGCCTCAAAAAACCGTATTGCACACACGTATTATCGATGATGTTTTTACCGACGCGGTAGATGTGGTAAAACCCCGCTTTCATGTAAACATTGATGCTTACGTGGAAAGATTGTGGGAGGCAAGCCCCCCCATTCACGAGTTGCTTTCCCAGAGTAATGATTTGGAAGATGCCCGCGACAAAATTTTCAGCTATCTGGAAAAAGCGGAACGTAAAATATTTGATGTTGATAACGACCTTCACATTCTGGAAAAATCTACCGTACGTGAAGCCATCAGGGTAATGAAAAGTATCATGGGCCCGGTAAATGAATACCGCACCAAATTCTCAGCTCTTGATTTGCTTTTTAAGCTTGCCAAAGGCAAACAGCAGGACATCAGCGAAAATATTTCACCCGGATTCCTGATGGAATTCATCAACCTGTTTCGCGGACTGGAAGGTCGTTCCAACATCTACTTTGAGAGCAAACAGGCGAAAAAGGGAATTCCCGACTTCCTGCAACTTTCGGGCAGAGAAGCCTCCGAAGCACGCACCAACATCCTCAACGAACTTTCTTCCAATATGCAGAAATACCTGCGCAAATACCCGGGAGGGCTCGAAGAAGAAGTCATACAATGGCGCAAAGCCAACAAAAAGAGGATTCTTAAATACTTTAATGCGGAAGAAAAAGACTGGAACGATTATCAGTGGCACCTGAAAAATGTTATCAAAGACGCTGCACCCCTCATCGAACTTATTGAACTTACCGAAGAGCAAAAAGCAGCCATAGAACATGCCGCTCAAAACAAAATACCTTTTGGTATAACACCCTACTACCTGAGTTTGATGGACAGTAAGCTCAATATTGGCTACGACCATGCCATCAGAGCCCAGGTAATTCCACCACCCGACTATGTGGAGAAGCTCATTGAAAGCAAGGAAAACAGGGGTATCCAGTTCGATTTTATGGGTGAGCACGACACTTCTCCCGTTGATCTGGTTACACGCAGATACCCGGGTATTTCCATCCTTAAGCCTTATAACACCTGTGCACAGATTTGTGTATACTGCCAGCGTAACTGGGAGATTGATGAAGTGCTCGACCCCAAAGCCATGGCCCGAAAGGAAGAGATAGAAAGTGCCCTGCAGTGGATGGATGAAAACCCTGCCGTGGGCGATGTGCTTATTACCGGGGGCGATCCCTGTGTGATGAATACCGCTATCCTGAAAAACCTTCTGGAGCAGGTAAGTGCTAAAAAACACGTGTACCGCATTAGGTTGGGTTCGCGCACTCCCGTGGTGCTGCCCCAACGCTGGAATAAGGAATTCGTAGATATGATAGCCTCATTCCAGGTGCCAGGTAAACGACAAATCAGCATCATAACCCATTTCGAGCACAGCTATGAAGTAACCCCAGAAGCCATGGAAGCTGTGCAGCGTATTCGCAAAGCAGGCATGATGATTTATAACCAGGAAGTGTTTACCGTGGAAAACTCGCGCCGGTTTGAAACCGTGAAGCTGCGCCTTGACCTGAAATCTATCGGGGTGGATCCCTATTACACCTTCAACATGAAAGGCAAAGAAGAAAC
>SLOR01000059.1 GCA_007132395.1 Bacteroidales bacterium | reverse complement strand
TTATAAGACAATTGGTGTTAATATTAATCTACTCATTCAAATAGTAATTTAAAGCATCAAGCCCTTCCGGATATAAAAGCCTGGGTTAATATTGAGTAGCAAAGCACTTTAGCTGTAATGCTGGAGAATATTTAATAAAAATACGCGACACAATACCTCACTGAGAATCGCACAGAATTATTTTTCTTGCCTGTGATGAGGAAAATTCAAACTATAAAGGGCTAAAAAGCAAGAATGTTTTTGTTAGTATAGCCTCCCTGGAAAATAACTATCAGCTAAATATCATTTAAAAAAAATTAGCCGAATACTATTTTACATATACATATAAAAACGCTCCGCCAGTAAAATTTCGGCAGAGCGTTTTATCTGAAAATTTAATCTTTAATTATTGCGCCAAAGGTTGTGTAAGGTCAAATACAATCTCAAAACGTTTTTCACCATCTCTGTCAAGACGATAAGAAAAATAGGTCATGTTTTCATCAATGCTCACGATCCATAAATTTCCACCACCATCTTCAATCACACCTGCACTGAATTCATCGGCAGGAAAATACTGTACATAAGCATTACCTTCATCATTGGCATATCCGCCATACATAGAACCATCTTCATGGGTTCCGTCTTCATGCAGGTGCTGATGTCTGAACCGCAGCTGCCCGTCTTCCGCAAGAAACATCCAGGTGCGCGATTTGTCATCATCCACATGAAATGGAATATGAATGTGGTCATCTTCACATACAGTAACATACATAATCATGGCACGATCGCTCCAGCTCTCACCATGGTGGCTGCGATAAATTTGATCTCCCTGAAAGCTTTGTCCGCAAAGGCTTGCAAGATTGTTAAAAAACGCCTGATGCTGCTCTGATTCAAGCAATCCGGGTGCAGCCTGGCTAAAATCTTCTGCAGGTTGAGTACGGGGCCCGCAGGCTTGCACTAAAATGGCTGCAAATAAAATCCACATAAATGTTAAACGCATAATTTTTTCTTTTTAAGTTACTATTACATTGTGGTAATACAGGCAAATATAAATAAAAAACGGTTTTATGCGTTGTAGTAATGACAGCAGGAAAAAACAGCATTGAACCCCTGCCCTGCAGCAATATTTCATACCTTTGGCCAGCGGAATAATTTACCGGTGCATCACATCTGCCCGGCCCATGCAAGCTATAGCGGTTTTGCAAGGTAACGAACTAATATACATGGAGATACAAAATATTATCGAGCGTATTCATGATGAGGTAAAACCTCTTTCGGCCTATGGTAAGGTAGCTGATTATATTCCCGCTCTTAAAAATGTCAATCCTGATCAATTGGGAATATGTGTACAAACCCTCGATGACAAGACTTTTGGCGTGGGGCAATGCGAAACACCTTTTTCCATCCAGAGCATTTCAAAGGTATTTGGCCTTACACTGGCCTATAAAGCCCTGGGAGGTGAAATATGGCAACGTTTGGGTAAAGAACCTTCGGGTACAGCTTTCAATTCACTGGTACAGCTGGAATACGAAAAAGGAATCCCACGCAACCCTTTTATAAATGCCGGGGCACTGGTAATCTCCGATATTATTTTATCACGCTATAAATTTGCGCGTAGAGAGTTGCTGGAATTTGTAAGGGATGTAAGTGGAGACGCTAGGGTTGATTATAATGAGGATGTGGCACGATCGGAAAGAGAGCACGGCTATCGCAATGCAGCACTGGCCTACCTCATGAAAAGTTATGGAAATATACATAACCCAGTGGAGGATGTACTTGATTTTTATTTTTTGCAATGCTCCCTGGAGATGAAAACAACCAGCCTCGCCAAAGCTTTTCTTTACCTTGCCAATCATGGAGTGGTACCCTTTTCCGGCAAGCAAATCCTTACCCCCAGTCAGGCCAAGCGACTCAACTCGCTTATGATTACCTGCGGGTTGTATAATGAAGCCGGCGACTTTGCCTACCGTGTGGGCCTACCAGGCAAAAGTGGTGTTGGCGGCGGTATTGTGGCCATCATTCCTAAAAAATTAAGCATTTGCGTATGGTCGCCCGCCCTAAATGCTTTCGGAAACTCCCTGGCGGGTATCGAAGCCCTGGAGCGGTTTACCACTTATACAAAGGTATCGGTTTTTTAAACCCTAATCGTAAGGTTTTTTTAACCAGTGGCTTAACACTTTTTAACTTGTTAAAAAACGCCTTTAGACTAAGTATAACATATTTTTGCAGCACAATATTTAATTAATTCATCTGCTTTATGGATATTAAAGAACTCAACGAGAGGATTCAACAGGAAAGTGCATTCGTGGATATTTTAACCATGGAAATGAAAAAAGTGATTGTTGGCCAAAAAGGAATGGTTGACAGGCTTATGATTGGGCTCCTTGCCAACGGCCATGTGCTGCTTGAAGGGGTACCGGGGCTTGCTAAAACCCTGGCCATCAAGTCGCTTGCCAACTCTATCAAGGCGCAGTTCAGTCGTATACAATTTACACCCGACCTGCTGCCGGCCGACCTTATTGGTACCATGATTTATTCACAGCGCTCCGAGGAATTTATGGTAAAGAAAGGGCCTGTATTTGCCAATTTTATTCTTGCCGATGAAATTAACCGTGCTCCGGCCAAAGTTCAAAGTGCATTGCTGGAAGCCATGCAGGAACGGCAGGTAACCATTGGCGACCAGACTTTCCCCCTTCAGGAACCCTTCCTGGTGCTGGCCACAGAAAACCCCCTGGAACAAGAAGGTACCTATCCCCTTCCCGAAGCCCAGGTGGACAGGTTCATGCTGAAAATCATTATTGGCTACCCCTCTAAAGAGGAAGAAAAACTCATTATGCGCCAGAATGTTACCGGCGAATTTCCCAAAACCACCCCTGTTCTTGATCCTGCCGACATCCTCAAGGCACGTGAAGTGGTAAGAGAGGTGTATCTGGATGAGAAAATAGAAAACTATATCACTGATATTGTTTTTGCTACCCGCTTCCCCAAAGATTACGGATTGTCGCAAATGGAAAACCTTATCAGCTACGGAGGATCGCCCAGGGCAAGTATCAACCTGGCACTGGCAGCCAAAGCCTATGCCTTCATCAAAAGGCGTGGCTATGTAATCCCTGAAGATGTAAGGGCCATTTGCCCCGACGTGCTCAGGCACCGTATAGGACTTACCTATGAAGCAGAGGCGGAAAATATCACCACCGAAGACATCATCAGCGACATCTTAAATACTGTTGAGGTACCCTAATGGATATGGAAGCTAAAGAACTGATAAAAAAGGTCCGAAAGATTGAGATCAAAACCCGGGGAATATCCAACCAGGTTTTTGCCGGAAGCTACCAGAGTGCTTTCAAGGGCCGTGGTATGGCCTTTACCGAAGTACGGGAATATCAGTTCGGGGATGATATACGCTCCATTGACTGGAATGTTACCGCACGCTTCAATCACCCTTACGTAAAGATTTTCGAGGAGGAACGCGAGCTTACGGTAATGCTCCTGATTGATGTGAGCGGATCCAACGAATTCGGCAGCCGTCAGCAGCTCAAGGAAGAGATGATTACCGAAATCGCTGCTGTGCTTGCCTTTTCTGCCATCAACAACAATGATAAGGTGGGTGTAATTTTTTTCAGCAGTATCATCGAAAAATTTATTCCCCCAAAAAAAGGCTCAACACATATTTTACGTATCATCCGCGAGCTTATCGATTTTAAACCCCGCCAGCAAGGTACAGATATTGCCGGGGCCCTGAAATACATGCGTAATGTGATAAAGAAAAAGTCTGTGGCATTCCTCATCTCCGATATGCAGGATGAGGGTTTTGACGATGCGCTATCTATTGTTGGTAAAAAGCATGATTTGGTGGGCATTCGGGTATTTGATCCATTGGAAAAGGAAATCCCCCCGCTGGGCCTTATGCGCATACGTGATGCCGAAACAGGCCGGATAATTTGGGCGGATACATCTTCCGGGAGCTTCAGGGATAACCTTAAAAACTGGGACCTAAAACATAATGACTGGCTCAAACAGGCCTTTACAAAGGCCTCAGTGGATCTTACATCTATCTCTACCGAACAGGATTATGTGCCACCGCTCATTGGTTTGTTTAAAAGGCGGATACACTAATAAATCAGCGAACAACTAAACTTCTGTCCTGAAACCGGACTTATAAGCGTTTTAACATGCATAAGAACATTATCCGATATTTGTTTACCCTTATTCTCGTGCTTGCAGGCCTGCCTGCGGCAACCGGTCAGCAGGTAAGCACTGCGCTTGCTCCCCAGAAAATACTTATGGGAGAACACGTGCAGCTGACCTTCACTATTGATTTTGCTGCTGATCAGCAATTGATTATGCCGGTTTTCAATGAGCAAATCAATGAAAATGTTGAAATTCTTGATTATGGCACATCCGATACCATATCGTCGGAGCAGGAGGGCTTTAAGCGAATTCGTCGTACCCTCAGGGTCACCTCCTGGGAAGAAGGTTATCACCCTATCGAACCTTTTACGTTCCTGCTTATTTCAGGCCCGGACACCCTCTTGCTGGAAAGTGAACCTGCACTCCTTGAGGTGGAAGAGTTTAGCATTGAAGAGCATACTGATTTAAAAGATATAAAAAGCATTCTCTCCGCCCCCGTTACATGGCAGGAAATATTACCCTGGACTTTACTGGCTCTGGTGTTGGCAGGGGTTGTTTATGGTATTGTAAAGTACCTCAAAAAACGCAAGGCTCGACCGCAGCCACAAACCCTGTGGGAAAAACCGGATATCCCTGCCCACGTTGCCGCCTTTAACAACCTGGAGAAGTTAAAATCGCTTAAACTCTGGCAGCAGGGAAAAATCAAAGAATATCACAGTGAACTTTCAGATATATTGCGCAGATACCTTGGCAAGCGCTATGGCATAAGTGCCATGGAGCTAACCACGGCAGAAACCATGAATGCGATTGAAGGTATTGTTGAAAATAAAAATGCTGAAATGCTGCTACAGGAAAACCTTGAACTGGCCGATTTGGTAAAATTTGCCAGATGGAATCCCCAGGCTCCTGAAAATGAGAAATCCCTGGAAAATGCCTATGAATTTGTGAAATTAACCATGATTATTGAAGACAAGAAAAAGGATTGACGGAAAAGAAATAATTGTACTTGACCCTTCTTCAGCACTTTGGGATTAACAGAAAATAACGACAGAAATGTGGAATGAAATAACTTTTGCATATCAACCCTTTTTATATTTCCTGCTGGTAATACCGGTTTTAATCGCCTTTTACGTGTGGAGGCGCCGATTCTTGTTTGCCGAAATTCAATATTCCCATTCGGGGTTCGTACAGCAGGTCAAAAAAAGTTTCAGGATACGTCTTGTACATCTGCCCATTGTTCTTCGCATGCTGGCACTGGCACTGCTGATAGTGGCTCTGGCCCGCCCGCAATCTACTATGCGCACACAGGATGTTACGGTGGAAGGTATAGATATTGTTGTAGCCCTTGACATTTCCGGTTCCATGCTGGCAGAAGATTTTAAACCCAATCGTATGGAGGCAGCAAAGGCCACTGCCAAAGAATTTATCGATATGCGACCGGGCGATCGTATCGGTCTTACGGTATTTAGTGGTGAAAGCTTTACCATGGTGCCCCTCACCACCGATCATTTGCTGATCAGGGATATGCTCCAATCTGTTAACACCGGCATGGTGGAAGATGGCACTGCCATTGGCGACGGACTTGCTACGGCCATTAACCGCCTCAGGGAGAGCGATGCTATCAGTAAAGTGATTATTTTGCTTACCGATGGCATCAACAATGCCGGAGTAATTGATCCGTTAACTGCCGCTGAAATAGCCCAGATGTACAACATACGGGTTTATACAGTGGGAGTAGGCAGCTCCGGGCCGGTCCCCTACCCTTTTCAAACGTCGTTTGGGGTGCAGTACCGCGATGTGGAAATCCCGGTAGATGAAGATCTGCTCATGGAAATGGCTCAGATGACAGGCGGCAGATATTTCTGGGCTGAAAACCAACAGGCTTTAAATGAAATATACCAGGAAATTGACCAGTTGGAAAGGTCGAAAATTGATGTTACTGAAATGGCAAGAAAAGCCGATGAATATTTGCCTCTGGTGCTTATAGCTTTACTGCTTATTGTACTGGAATTTATACTGAGACACACTTGGCTCAGGGTAACCCACTAAAAACAGTATTTAAAGTTAATATTCAGGTATGGATATTTTAAGATTTGAAAATCAGGAATATTTCTATTTATTTGCCCTAATACCCTTGCTAGTGCTAGTCTTTTTAACGGCCTTATACTTTCGCAGGAAGAGGCTTGAAAAAATGGGATATTGGCAAACCATCAAACGTATGATACCCATGCGCTCGGTGCGCAG
>SLOR01000207.1 GCA_007132395.1 Bacteroidales bacterium | reverse complement strand
TCAATTTGTCCTGCTCACTTATGCTGTTGAGAATGGTTTCGCGGCGTTTATCCAGTTCTTCCAGCTGCTGCATGCGGTCGCGGATGGTGGCAATCTGCACCTCATCCAGTGAGCCGGTCATCTCTTTGCGGTATCGTGAAATAAATGGTATTGTTGACCCTTGCTGCAAAAGGCTTATGGTTTTTTCTACCTGCCAGCCTTTAAGGCTGGTTTCATTGGCTATCTGAGAAATATATCTTTCCATAGGTTGTGTGAAAAATTAAGAGGGGCAAACCTACAAAATTTTTAAGTACCACGGGTGTCAAAACTTTTTGTTTATCCATTTGCAATATTTCTTTAACACAACACAACCTTTTGGACAAAGACTTGTTTACATGAGAGAATCGTAAAATAAAAAGCTATTAAATGGAAAAGCGCGTATTGATAACAGGTACCGGACTGGGCGCATTAACAGCAGCTCTCCGGCTCGCCCGCAGAGGGTATCAGGTGGAAATGGTGGAGAAATACAACCAGCCCGGAGGCCGGCTCAACCAGATAAAAAAGGATGGATTTACCTTCGATATGGGGCCCACCTTTTTCAGCATGACCTACGAATTTGAAGAATTTGTAAAGGATGCCGGCATTGATATGCCCTTTCGCTTTCGCGAACTGGAAACCTTGTATGCTGTAAACTTCAGGGGCTCCGACAAACGCTATTACATCCACAAAAACCTTGATGCACTGGCGAAAGAATTTGAAGCCGTTGAACCCAACTTTAAGGAAAAGATGGAGAAGTTTCTCAATGCCGGGGGAAAGTTTTTCCATGATGTAGAACACAAGGTACTTAAACGCAATTACGATTCGCTGTGGGACTACATGCTTGCCATGGCCACTGTGCCCCCAAAACATGCACCACGGTTATTTCGCTCGGTATGGAGTGAGATGGAACGGCATTTTGAATCGCGCGAAGTAAAGGAAATTTTTTCGCTGGTAGCTTTTTTCCTGGGCGCCACCCCTTTCGATACCCCGGCCATTTACACCCTGCTTTCCTACACCGAACTGGTGCATGACGGCTACCATAACGTGGAGGGTGGCATGTACAAGATTGTGGAAGGCCTGATGGATGAAATTGAAAAGAAGAACATCAAAGTACATTACAATACTGAAATCGTGGATTACCGCTCGGAAAACGGCCAAATAACCGCGTTCATTGACCAGCATGGCAAAGCGTGGGAAGCTGACATCTTCCTTGTAAACAGCGACGCGGCATATTTCCGCGGAAAGATATTCAAGCGTTCAAAGTTCAATGAGAAAAAATTAGACAAGATGCGCTGGACCCTGGCGCCTTTTACCCTTTACCTGGGCATCGACAAAAAGCTGGACAATGTGCCACTGCATAACTATTTCCTGGGTGATAACTTTGAAGAATACGCCAAAAAGGTTTTTAAAAATTCCATTACATTTGAAAAGCCCTACTATTATGTAAATGTGGTTTCGCGTAGCGACCCCGAAAGTGCACCTGAGGGCAAAGATGCATTGTTTGTGTTGTGCCCTGTGCCCGACTTGCGCTTTAAGCCCGACTGGTCGGACAAAGACGAAATTACCCGCAACATCATCACTGACCTCTCTGAAAGAATGGGCATAGACCTTGACAAGCACATCATTTCACAAACGGTGATGACACCCGAAGACTGGAAAGATGCATTTAATCTTTACAAAGGCAGCGGGCTGGGGCTGGGCCACGACCTGAACCAGATAGGAGGGTTCAGGCCCAAGAATTACGACGAGGAATACGGTAATGTTTTTTACGTGGGCGCCAGCACACTGCCCGGCACAGGATTGCCCATGACCGTTATAAGCTCAAAACTGGTGGTTGAACGAATAAGTAAGAAATATGGACTTTTACACGCGTAATGCACTCAAGTGCAGCAAAGCCACAACCCATAATTATTCCACTTCCTTTTCCATGGGAGTGTGGATGCTGAGAAACGAATACAGACCAGCCATTTATGCCATCTATGGCTTTGTGCGTTTTGCCGACGAAATCGTGGATACCTTTCATGACAAGGATCAGAAAACACTTCTGGAACAATTCCGCAAAGACACCTACAAAGCCATCGGCCAGGGCTTCAGCACCAACCCTATCCTGCACAGTTTTCAGTGGGCTGTAAACCAATACAACATAGAAAAAGAGCATATCGAAGCATTCCTGTACAGCATGGAGATGGATCTTTATAAAGATCGGTATAACCGCGAGGAATATCATCGCTACATATACGGGTCAGCAGAGGTGATAGGATTGATGTGCCTGAGAGTTTTTTATCATGATGATGACAACAGCTACAGAAAGTTGGTTCACCCTGCCCGCAAGCTGGGAGAAGCCTTCCAGAAAGTTAACTTTTTGCGCGATATGCTTTCCGATTATCATGAAAGGGGAAGGGTGTATTTCCCCGAAGTTGATTTCGAGAATTTCGACATCAGCATGAAGCAGGCCATTGAAGCGGAGATAGAAGAGGATTTTGCCGAAGCATACAAGGGCATAAAGCTTTTGCGTAAAGACATTCGCCTGGGGGTTTACCTGGCCTACAAATATTATCTCAAGCTTTTGAAAAAGATACGCCGGGCCCAGCCAGATGCCCTGCTGGAAAAACGATTCAGAATTGCCAATAGGCACAAAATGGTGCTATTGGCAAGATGCTACACGCAAAACAAGTTAAATACCGTGTAATTCCAAAACAAAATCAGCATTTCTGTGACAAAAAAAGCAGCAGTTATTGGTTCAGGTATAGGAGGTATAGCAAGTGCAATTCGCCTTGCATCAAAAGGTTATGAGGTGAGTGTGTATGAGCAGGGACCCACTCCCGGGGGAAAAATATCACAACTCAAACATCAGGACTTTCGTTTTGACACCGGCCCCTCGCTCTTTACCCTTCCCCGGTTGGTAGACGAGCTGTTTGAGTTAATGGGAGAAGATCCCCGCCGGCATTTCACTTACCGCAAGCTCGATACCTCATGCAAGTACTTCTGGGACGATGGCACCACCATCAATGCCTGGCAGGATACCACACGGTTTGCTGAAGAAGTGCAAGGCGCAACAGGGGTGCCAAGGCAGAAGATATTTCGCTTTTTGCAAAAAAGCAAGAAACTCTACGATATCACGGCTGAGATATTCATGTTCAATTCATTCCATAAACTCAGCAATTTCACCAAACCTGCCTATCGCAAATCGCTGTTGCACCTGCATGAGCTGGATGCCTTTACCAGCATGCACAATAAAAACAAGAGGAGGTTTGCCCACCCCAAAATCGTGCAGCTTTTTGATCGCTACGCCACCTATAATGGCAGCAGTCCTTATCAAACTCCCGCCACACTCAACATTATTTCGCATCTGGAGCACAATATCGGTGCTTTTTTTCCGGAGAAGGGCATGTACAGCATCGTAGATTCGCTCACAGCACTAGCCCGGCGCCATGGTGTGCAATTCCATTTCAGTACCCCTGTGCAACAAATCATCATGCATGAGGGCTGCGCCAAGAGCTTAATCATTGAAAGAAAAAAGCAAGATTTTGATCTGATTGTGAGCAATGTGGATGTGGAAACACTATATAAAAACCAACTTCCCGGAGAAAAGCTGCCTGCCGCGCGTATGCAAAAGAAACGCTCCAGCTCGGCATTAATATTTTACTGGGGCATCAACCGCCAGTTCCCTGAACTGGAAGTGCACAACATCCTTTTCTCCAATGAGTACAGAAGAGAGTTTGAGCATTTATTCAATAGCAAAACCATTAGCCCCGATCCCACCGTGTATCTTTTTATCAGTTCTAAAATGGTGAATTCAGATGCGCCCCCCGGTCATGAGAACTGGTATGCAATGATCAATGTGCCGGAAAACACAGGACAGGATTGGGACAGGATGATTGCCTGGGCCCGCAGGAATATGATAAACCGAATCAACCACGTGTTGAAAACGGATATCGAGAAGCATATTTTGTTTGAGAAAATTGCCGATCCGCGCAGCATAGAAGCCGATACGGGTTCATGGGGAGGCTCCCTCTACGGCCCCAGCAGCAACAGCCGTTTTGCAGCCTTTTTCAGGCATCCCAATTTTAGGAGCAAGTTTAAAAATCTTTACTTTACCGGGGGAAGCGTGCATCCCGGCGGGGGCATCCCGCTTTGCCTGGCATCGGCAAAAATCGCCATTGAAGAGGTTGCTCCCCTCAGCAATGATACAAACTAAATACTGCTTATCTTTTTAGCCCACCGGTTGATGCACTTTTTCAGAATCTCGGTGGTTACCGGCTTGGTAAGATAGTCGTTCATTCCTCTTGTTATATGGTATTCGGGGTCTCCTTCCATGGCTTTGGCGCTCAGGCCGATAATATAAGGCAATTCGCTTTCCCTGAACTTCATGCGTAATTTCTTGACGGCGGTAAGTCCATCCATTACCGGCATCTGCACATCCATGAAAACAAAGTCATACTTTCCGGGGGCAATGGCATCCAGGGCTTCTTGTCCGTTGGAGGCCACCTCTACTGTACAGCCAATTTCCTTGAGCATCAGCGATATCACCATCTGATTGGTAACCTTATCTTCCACCAATAACACCCTGTAGGGGAGTTTTTCGGGCATTTGCTCATCTGCCTGATGCTCTTCCGGCTTAGGACTTGTATGTTTTATTTTGAGACAACTCATGGTAAAACTGAAGGTACTTCCTTCGCCCAGCTGGCTATGCAGATCGATGCGGGCATTCATCAGCTCGGCCAGCCTCTCCGAGATAGAAAGTCCAAGGCCGGCGCCATCATAATTACGGGTATCGGAGCTATCCAGTTGCGAGAACATCTTGAAAAGTTTTTCCACATCCTCATCACTGATACCAATGCCGCTGTCGGCCACACTGATTCGAATCACTAACGATTCCTCATCTTCCCTAATCATTTCATAAGATACCTTTACCCAGCCTTTTTCAGTAAACTTAATGGCGTTTGACAGGAGGTTGGTTACCACCTGCGACACACGATTCTCATCGGCATAAATATGAGAGGGCAGATTAGGATCAATTTCCAGCTGCAGATCAATATTCTTTTGCTGGGCCAGGGCCCTGAAAAGACTAAAAATAGTTTGTGCAGAGCTTCTTACATTATACAGCCTGGGCTTAATAATCATTTTACCGGCCTCTATCTTAGACAGGTCAAGTATGTCATTGACAATATGCAGCAAACCATCAGAAGATTTTTTGATGGTTTCGGCATAGAACAACTGCTGATCATTCAGGGGCGATCGCATGAGCAAATCCAGCATTCCAAGGATTCCGGTCATGGGGGAACGAATCTCATGACTCATGTTGGCAAGAAACTGCTGTTTGATATTGGCTACTTTGGATGATATCTCAATTTTTTTGTTCAGCTCGGCATTTTCTATCTCGTTGGTAATATCCCAGCAGCAGCCAACCACGCGAGCGGGTTGTTGCATGCTGTCGAAATGCACGCTGGCAAAGAGCTTAATATGCCTGATTTTACCATCAGGTCCGTTAATGCGGTAGGTTTTATCAAAATTCTCTTTGATGAAGATTTTTTCGGTAAAAATGAAATTGAACAGGGCTTTGTCATTTTCTACCACAACGGCTTCCCAGATTTTCATAAGGTCAACGCCTTCAACTTTTTCCACCCCGTGCAATTCGTACATTTCCTCTTCCCATAGCAGCTCTTTGCTTTCCAGGCTATAATCCCAGATGCCCACATTGGCGGCACGGGTAGCCAGCAATAACCTTTCCGATAATTTTTTAAGCCGCTTTTCGTATTCCTTGCGTTTGGAAATATCCTGATAGATTCCGAAAACGCCCAGCAGCGAATCGTTGAGCACAACGGGTTGCCCCATGATGTGTACATCTATGAGCTTACCCGATTTGGTTTGCCGTACGGTTTCCACATTGATATAATCGCCCACGGCAGCAACCATGGTAAGGCCGTTACCCTCTTCTTTTTTGTTATTAGGTACAATAATATCGTTTACGGGTACCCCGATACAATCTTCAGTTTTATATTCAAAAAGTTCAAGAAAATGGTTATTAACTTCCTGAATTACATCCTGCTTGTCGAGCACAACAATTGCCATGGGGGCTTCCCTGATAAGTGTGGCAAAAAATGCATCTTTTATGCTCAGCTGTTTTTCGGCATTTTTCTGTTCGGTGATATTTCGGGTAACTCCACTTATGGCAACTATCTGATTTTTTTCGTTGGTAACCACAAACCCCCTTGCTTCACCCCATCGGTTTGAGCCATCTTTATGGATAAAACAGATCTCCATATTTACAAGCATTGACAGGGGATCTGCTCCTTCTCTGAGTTTTATCAGAAACTGCCTGCGTTTATTCTCTATTTGTTGTATAGAATCGGGGTGTATGGTTTGCACAAACTCCATATTCATGAATTCTTCCGGGGTATAGCCAAGGAAACCCGTTATGGAGTCACCAATAAACTGATAATGTTTGAAGTTAATATCCAGTTCCCAGATTACGTCATTTACCATCTCGGCAACCTTGCGGTATTTGCTCTCAACTTTTCTGAGTTCTGTTTCTGCATTTTGCCTTGCCTGCACATTTTCCCACTCTCTCAGGATTCGCCGAACAACCGAGGGCAATTCAGTGAAAAAATTCTCGTTGAGGACAAAGAAATCCATTGCCCCTTTTTTAACAAGTGATACGGCCAATTCTTCCGAACCCTGTTCGGAAATAAAAACAACAGGAATGGGGGGATGTGATTTTACTTTCAGCTGCTGCAGCCAGTTGGTTATTTCAATATCGGGTATGCCGGAAAAGATCAGATCGATAACGGCGCCCCGAAAGGCTTTTTGATGGTACTCTTCAAGGTCTTGATAAATACTCACCTCAAACTCATCCTCAAGCCCTTTGAAAGCATTTTGTATTCTTTCAAAATGGGCCTCATCCCGTTCAATGAAAACAATTTTTTTCTTTACCATATCTTTGTGGTGCTTCTCAAGACTCAATCCGGTTTCGGCATAAGTTAAGGTGATGCAAGCCCTCGGTATTTATAGGCCATGAGTTAAAAGACCCAAAAAGGTTTTATCCAAAGGTGCAATGCCTGTAAAACTATGGGTTTTTGTAATCGTTTTTCTCCGTGTTTAACGTAAAACAAAAAACCGCCCCCTGGTTATCCCCTTCTGACTCCACCCATACACGGCCATTATGGTTGGAAACAATATGCTTAACCAGCGAAAGACCCAACCCTGTGCCCGGGCTATTGCTGTCAAGCTTGTTGAATAGTCCGAATATTTTTTCCTGATAGGCTTGTGGCACACCTATTCCGTTATCTTGTACGCAAAAGATCTTCTCCCCGTCCTCTTCTCTCATGTAAATATCGATGGCTGGTGCATCTTGTTTTCCGGAGAATTTAATGGCATTCTCCAGCAGATTCTGATACAGCTCGCGGGTGCGGGAACGATCGGCAAATACCTCGGGCATGTCATCCTGGATATGCACTACGCAATTTTTCTCTTTCAGCATGCCATGCAGCAGTTCCTTAGCCTCTCTGGCTATCGTGGTCATGGAGAATTCTTCGTAGGGGTTCACAATACGCCCTACCCTTGATAATTCCAGTAAATCTTCCAGCAGTTGGTGCATTTTATCCGTTGCACTGTCTATGCGGAAAATACTGTCGGCCACCTCGTCGTGATTTCCCTCTCTGAGGTCTTCTTTGAGCAACCCCATAAATCCTTTGATGGTAACCAGCGGACTGCGCAGGTCGTGCGAAACGGTATAGGAAAAGCGCTCCAGTTCTGAATTGATTCGGCTGAGCTCGTCAAGCTGCTGTTTGATAACACGCTCGGCTTCCACCCTTCGTGATATATCGAAATACACCCCGATAACCCCCATGGGATGATTATCGATATTTTTCAGCAAAGATTTATGGAAAACGGCATTCATTTCCCTGCCATCGGGGAATACAATATGGGTTTCGTAGCTTTGACTAACTCCTCGTGTGATAAGTTCCCGGTCTTTGCGAGCCATATCGCTTCCCTGCTCTTCTCCAAACAACTCGATGGCAGTGACCCCGATAATTTCTTCTTTGCTTTTGCCCAGGTAGTCGCAGAAAGATTTGTTACAACCGGTATAAATACCGTTAACATCCTTATAAAACAGCGGAAAAGGAATATTATCGATGATAAGCCCCAGGAAGTAGGACTGAAATTCAACTTCTTTGCGGGCTTCCATCTCACTGGTCACATCCATAATAAAGCCCTCGATATAAAGCAGTTCATCTTCATCATTAAATACGCCCTGGGCCTGCTCCCATGCCCATTTTATCTTTTTGTTTTTGTGAATAATACGATAATGAGCCTGGTATTTTTCTTTGCTGTCAAGTCCTTTCTTTACAGCTTCCCGCAGCAGTTCCCGGTCGTCTTTGTGAATAAGGGAAGCAAAAGTAATTTTGTTGTTGTAGATCAATTCGCCGGGTTTGTAACCCGTAAGCCCCTCAACTCCATGGCTGGCAAACACCATAGTCCATGCCTCATCATTAAGACAACGGTACGACATACCGGGAAGGTTATTCACCAGGGTTGCATTAATTCGTTCTGATTCCTGCAGGGCTGATTGCATTTTGTATTTTTCGTCTACATCGTAGAAAGAAATAAATAGTTTTAGCAGGCCGTTTTCCACAAAACTTATCCCGTAAAATTCTACCCTGAAGACCTCATGATGCCTTACAAAATCAGTTTCTCCTACAACGGGTATTCCCTTTTTGAGCTGGTCGATATGTTTTTGCAGGTATTCGGCAGAATCGGGTGCCCAGAAGTCAGAAAACTGCAATTCTTCATCCAGCAGATTCATCTTCATTACCTGTCGGGCCGAGTCATTCATGTCAAGCACATTGAGCTCTTCATCAAGCAGCAGGGTGGCATAGGGCGAATGCTCAAAAATCATCCTGAATCGCCGTTCGCCTTCTTTTGCCAGCTTGAAAGCTTTCATTTGCTCGGTAATATCCCTGATAATTACCAGCCTGTTTTTCCTTGTGTTTCTTGAAGGTAGTGAGTGGGCAATTATTTCCACGAAAAATTCGCTGCCGTCTTTTCTTTTGTGCAGCCATCCGCTGCTGCGGTGATATTCGGGCATCGTTCCCGAAAGCTGCTCCATGAGCACCGGAATTTCTGAAGCGGGTCTAAGCTCAACAATACTCATGGACAAAAACTCTTTCTCCGAATAGCCGTATTGCAAAAGTGCCGCCTTGTTGGTCTCAATAATACGTAGGTCCTGCGTGTCGTAAACAAACATGGGATGCGGGTTGTTGGCAAACAGGTAGCCATAGCGTTTTGAGTTTTCCTTAAACTGTTCCTCAAGCATTTTTTTGTCCTGAATATCAAAGAGATATCCTATAATACCCGAGAAGTTAGCAGATATATCAAAATAAGGAATGCAGGAACACAACACCCAGTGGTAATCTCCATCGCGTGTCATGATGCGGAACTCCAGACTGAAAGCACTTTTGTCAATCAACCCGTAAGAAAACTTATCAATACAATAGGGTTTGTCGTCGGCATGCACAATGTCGAGCCATGCAAAGGGTTTGTCAGGCGGGGTGGTATAACCGGTAAACTCCAGCCATTTTTCGTTGGTAAATATACATTTGCCGGTAACATCAGACTGAAAAAGGGGTTGAAAATGCCGGTTCAGGAAATCCTTGCGCATATATTCCTTTTCACGAATGGTGAAGCGTGCAGTGCGCAAATCGGCAACTGCTTTTGACACTACGGTGTATATGAGCAATCCGCTTGCCAGCACAAAAAACCAACCCTTGTAAGTCTGCACCCGGGTAATATTGGCGGGGTCTTCTATAAGCCAGTCCACCACATTATCGGAAAACAATATCCACAATGCTCCCACAATAACATATAAACTTGCTATCCATCGGGCAGGATTCTTTTTTTTCTGAAATGTAGATTTCCACATAGACCGAAGACTTTTAGAAAGAAATAACCATGCAATACCCAAAAAAAGTTAATCTGTTGTTGTGTTGCCGGCAAATCTTCACCCTGCCGAAAGGGGAAAACCCTTTGCAAACAGGCCATTCCGCGAGGTTTGCCAGGGTTTCTTTTTCCTTTGCTTTTCTCTTATAATTGCAAAAAAATATGTAGGTTTGCTTATATGCTTTTGTAAACATAATATTTTTTTGCAACAAATATTAGCTAAAAAAGCAAATAATTACATTGAATTACCCAAACATCACCTTTTAATACAAATTTATTTAAACACAATTTTATGCAGGATTTAAAGAATTACATAGACGAGAACAAGGACCGCTTTATTGAAGAACTTTTTGAGCTGATACGCATTCCTTCTGTCAGTTCCAAAGAGTCGCACAAAGAAGACATGTACAAGGCGGCTGAATGGATCAAAACCAAATTGATAAAAGAGGGAGTTGATCATGCAGAAGTAATGGAAACCCAGGGCCATCCGGTGGTATATGGCGAAAAAATCCTTAACCCTGCTTTGCCTACCGTGCTGGTATACGGGCACTACGACGTGCAACCTGCCGAACCTTTTGATTTATGGAAAAGTCCGCCCTTTGAACCCGAAGTACGCGATGGTAAAATTTATGCACGCGGTGCTAACGATGATAAAGGCCAGATGTTTATGCATTTTAAGGCTTTTGAATATCTTCTCAAAACCAACCAGTTGCCCTGTAACGTAAAGTTTATGATTGAGGGTGAGGAAGAAATTGGATCGCCCAGCCTGGGTAAATTCTGCGAGGACAACAAAGAAATGCTTAAGGCCGACGTGATATTGGTTTCCGACACTTCCATGCTTGGACCCAAAACACCTTCCATTACCACCGGTTTGCGCGGATTGGCCTACATGGAAGTAGAAGTTACCGGCCCCAGCCACGATCTGCACTCGGGCTTGTATGGCGGTGCTGTTGCCAACCCCCTCAATGTATTGTGCCAAATGATTGCCTCTTTGCAGGACGAAAATGGCCGTATTACCATCCCCGGCTTCTACGACGATGTGGAAGAACTGAGCAAAGAAGAAAGAGAAGAAATGGCCAGGGCACCATTTGATATGGAAGAATTCAAGAAGCATATCTCCATTAACGATGTAAGGGGCGAAAAAGGCTACTCAACCCCTGAGCGTACCGGCATCAGGCCCAGCCTTGATGTAAACGGCATCTGGGGCGGATACACAGAAAAGGGAGCCAAGACCATCCTTCCGTCCAAAGCTCATGCAAAAATCAGCATGCGCCTGGTACCCCATCAGGAATCCGGTAAAATCGAACAGCTTTTCATAAAACATTTTGAAGCAATTGCACCCAAAAGTGTGAAAGTGAAGGCAGAATTCCTCCATGGAGGAGAAGGTTACGTATCGCCCACCAATACAGTTGCCTACCAGGCAGCCAGCAAAGCCTACGAAACCACTTACGGCATTAAGCCTATTCCGGTAAGAAGCGGTGGAAGTATCCCCATTATTTCACTTTTCGAGAAGGTACTGGGAACCAAATCTATCCTTATGGGATTCGGGCTGGATTCTGACGCCATTCACTCACCCAACGAAAATTACGCGCTCGAGCAATTTTACAAGGGAATTGAAACCATACCCCATTTCTACAAGAATTTCGTGGAAATGAGCAAGTAGTAAAATATTTTTGATTTTGCAGAAACCGGGATAATGGGCCATAGCCTTTATCCTGGTTTTTTTTATATGCTGAACGCATTACAGTAAAAGTAAAGGCTACTCATCCCAGCCCAGCCACTCGTCAATATCGCGGCGTTCTTTTTTGGTGGGGCGGCCTTTGCGTTGGGCAAGGGGGTTTTGCCTGATCAATTCCAGCTTTTGATATTCCGCGTCGGGAGTCAAATCGAGCATGTAGTCGGCTACAATTTTTGCACCTACTCTTTTTTCCAGGAGTTGAACCACCTTTACCGTTCGGGTAATGGGGCCGGCATGAATACTGATTTCCTGGTTGAGCTTCACATCCCGCGAAGCCTTTACCTGCTCTCCGTCAATTTTCACCTTTCCTGCCCTGCAGGCGTCGGTAGCCTGGCTGCGGGTTTTAAAGAGCCGCACAGCCCATAACCATTTATCGATTCTTACGGATTCCAAAACCAACAGTATATTTTGAGATGCTACAATAGGTTTTATAAGTCATGAAAAACACTTCCTCCCAATCTCAGCGAGGCGTCCCTACTTACTTTTTACGGAAGAAAACCTTTATGGGCACACCTGAAAAATCCCAGTGCTTGCGTATCTGGTTTTCAAGATAGCGCATATACGACTCTCTTACATACTGAGGCAGGTTGCAGAAAAAGGCAAAAGAAGGATAGTGTGTAGGAAGCTGTGTGATGTACTTTATCCTGATGTACTTATCCTTAACTGCCGGCGGAGGGTTGTTTTCAATAATGGGCAGCAACACTTCGTTGAGCTTGCTTGTGGTGATTTTTCGGAGACGGTTTTCATACACCTTTTGTGCAGTTTCCAGGGCTTTCAGCACCCGCTGTTTCGTTAATACCGAAGTAAATATGATGGGTACATCGGTGAAGGGGGCAATTTTTTCACGTATACGTTCTTCAAACTGCAGGGTGGTTTTGTGGTCCTTTTCAATAAGGTCCCATTTGTTTACCAGAATTACTACACCCTTGTTGTTGCGTGTGGCAAGGCTGAAGATATTCACATCCTGTGCTTCCAGTCCGCTTTGGGCGTCAATCAGCACCAGGCACACGTCCGAATGCTCAATGGCCCTGATGGAGCGCATTACCGAGTAGAACTCAATATTTTCGTGCACTTTCCCTTTTTTTCTGAGCCCGGCAGTATCCACCAGGAAAAAGTCGAAGCCGAAACTGTTGTATCGGGTATAGATAGTATCGCGGGTTGTGCCGGCAATGGGGGTAACGATGTTGCGGTCTTCACCTACCAGTGCATTTATTAGTGAGGATTTACCCACATTGGGCCGTCCGATAACCGTGAACTTGGGCAGATCTTCCACTTCTTCCATGGGCATCTTTTCCAGCATATTCACAAGGTCGTCGAGCAATTCGCCGGTGCCCGAACCGTTGATGGAGGAAACACCATATATTTCTGTTCCCAGCCCCATGCTGTAAAACTCCGAAACCTGTGCCAGGCGGGCGTTATTATCGGTCTTGTTGGCAACTACCATTACTTTTTTCCCGGAGCGTCGCAACAGATCGGCCACATCCTGATCCATGGGGGTTATTCCTTCCACCACATCTACCAGGAATAGAATCACTGAAGCCTCGTCGATAGCCATTTGCACCTGACGGCGAATTTCTTTTTCAAAGGAATCATCTGAACCAATAATATATCCACCGGTATCAATAATTGAAAACTCGAGCCCGTTCCAGTCGGTTTTGCCGTAATGCCGGTCGCGGGTTACCCCGGCCGTGGGATCAACAATGGCCATACGGGTTTGGGTAAGCCGGTTAAAGAATGTGGATTTTCCCACGTTGGGTCGTCCAACAAGTGCAACTATATTTGCCATAATACTGTAATTCAGATTTTAAAAGGGGTGCAAAGATACGAAATTTTAAGCATTTTTTCTCTGCCACTGCCAATTCTCTTTCTTTTAGTTTCGTTTAGAAAAAAAGGGATTCGGGCCGCCACAAACGAAAGTCTACAATATTTTTTCGTATTTTTACCTCTGCATGACAAAAGGCGGACATGGAAACCCCGCGCAATTTGACCAGAACCTAAAATCAAATAGTAACATAAACAAAGTTTGGAAAGATGAACACACCCAAAGTGAAAGGAACCATCGGTATTTTAACCGGTGGAGGCGATGTACCCGGCCTCAACCCAGCCATCAGAGCTATTACCATCAGAGCTATCAGGGAAGGATACCGTGTTATCGGCATCCGCAGAGGATGGGCAGGAATGATTGATATTGTAAGAGACAAGAAAGCCGACAACAGTCTGAATTTTATCGAACTCAGTGAAGATATTGTAAACAGGGCAGGCCGTACAGGGGGTACATTTTTGCACACCTCGCGTACCCGCCCAAGCCATATCCCGGCCAAACACGTTCCCGAACATCATAGGGAGAAATACAACAAGGAGATGAACGACCTCACTCCTGAAGTATTGAAGAACATTGACTTTATGGGGCTCGACTACCTGATTCCCATTGGGGGCGACGACACCCTGAGCTATTCTGTCCGCCTGTATCAGGAAGGAGTAAAAGTAGTAGCTATCCCTAAAACCATGGATAACGACGTGCCAGGCACCGATTACTGCATTGGGTTCAGCACCTGCGTTACGCGCACCATACATATGACCAACCTGTTGCGCACCTCGGCCGGTTCGCACGAAAGGATACTGGTAATGGAAGTATTTGGACGCTATGCCGGGTTTACCGCCCTGCTGCCCACCATGGCCGGTGCCGCCAACCGCTGCGTGATTCCGGAATACAAATTCAAGATGGAACACCTCACCGAATTGCTGGTGGAAGACAGAAAACGCAACCCCAGCAACTACTCGGTGGTACTGGTGTCGGAAGGGGCCAGCTTTGAAGGGATAGATATGATGTTTGCCAATACTGAAAAAGACATGTTTGGCCATGCCAAGCTGGGAGGTATTGGCGACGCCGTATCGGCAAAAATCAAGGAACTTTCTCCACAGTTTAACAAAGGTGAGCGCGTGGAAACCATCAACCAGCACCTGGGATACCTGGTACGCTCGGGCGACCCCGATGCCATTGATTCTATCGTTCCCATGGCATACGGCAACCTGGCCCTCGACCTGGTGCTCAAGGGAATTCATGGCAGGCTGGTAATCCTCAAAAACGGGCGTTACGACAATATGCCCGTGGATATCGTTACCAGTACCAAAAAGCTCATCGAAGTGGACAAACACTACAATGCCAAACGATTGCGCCCGGTGTACGAAAGTTTTATTGATAAGCCTCTGTTTTTGATCTGACAAGCAACAGGTTTACTTCAAAAAAGAGTTGTGGGACTTCGCTCACAGCTCTTTTTTTTATTATCCGCTTTCTTTCAGGTACTGGCTTTAGATTGATTTTGAAGTTTACCTTTAATTTCATGACCCACCCCGCCCCTCGGGCACCCCTCCCTACGAGCAGGGAGGGGAAGGTGCAAGCTTAACCTCAGTTATAGAAATTCTGCAGCCGTTGAATTTGTTAAAGAAAATTAGAGTGTCTGCAGCAGTACCACCCCTCCCTGCCTGTAGGGAGGGGCCAGGGGTGGGTCAAACAAAACTTGTGGCAAAATTGCGGATAATCACAACTCTTTTTTATGCCCCAAAAAAGATACAGGTTTACAAATCAGCGCCCCGCACTCTTTTGGGCCTGAGGCAATAATTCCTCCTTTACCCATGTAAATTCGGGCTCAACCCTCAGCACCTTACGATAGGTTGCCAGACCCAGTTCTTCCTGACCCGTGTAGGCATAACTTTTTGCCAGCCCCACCAGTGTATTCAGATACAGCCAGCGCTGATTGTTGGGCAGGTTTTTCTCAAACAGGCGCACTGCTTCAAGGTAAGCATCCCGGGCTTCTTCCTTGCTTCCTCCAAAGGTGGAAGGGGTATAAAAGCGGGAGTTCCCTTTCTCCATCCATGCGGTAGGATTACCGGAATCCAGCTCCAGTGCCAGGTCAATGGCCCTGTAACTTCGCGGTCCCAGCCGTATGGCACTCAAGGGTCGCAGAGATATGCGAAACCCCAGAAAGGCACCCTCCAGGGCACGGGCACGAGAAAGGAAGGCATTATATAACAGCAGTTTTTCCAGCTCCTCATCGGCTTTATCCAGTTGTGCGCGCGCCTTTGACTTATCCTCCTTATCCAGACAAACCGCGATAAAGCCATAGCGGGCCAGCAGTAAATCGTAAAGCATATCGGGCAGGGGAGCACGGGCATAGTGTCTCTCCATGGCATCAATGGTTCTTTCCCACGCGTTCATATCTCCGCTTACAAAAGCCTGGTAAATACGATCCTGATACATTTCCCTTTCGTTGGCTGAAGCCATCTGGAAGGTCACCACAAGCAATATCCCCGTTAATAGTCTGTACATAAATTATAGAATTGCGTTTATAAGAAATCAGGATATTTTATCCACATTTCGTCCCTTCCAAAGGGTAGCTTTTTGGGATTGCAGCACTCCCGCTCGCAGCAGCAACAACAAAAAAGTAAGTTGCTGCAGGGGGGCAAGCAAAATATTTTGTACTATATTTTGCCGGCTGGCCAGAGAAACAAAAACCCTAAGCAACACCACCATGGCAAAATACAGCACAAGAAACGTTGCAGGCAACCCCAGGTAAACCGGAACAAACCCCAGGGCCGTAATCAGGCCAAACAGGAATGCCAGCAAACGACTCTCGCCGAAAAATGCAAATACACTCCGGGAAAAACCATTGATAGCTTCGCCATAGGAACGATACATCCTGCACCGTATCTGCCCGGTACCCAACAGGGTTTCAGCCCGGTAGTTCAAGCCTTTCATATACCGGAAAATAGCAATATCTTCCACCTTTTCGTTGCGAAGACATGAGTGAAAGTTTTCGTACCGGTACACCTGCGCATCAAATAACATACACTGACCATTGGCTGCCGATAGAGAAGGCCAGGGAGAAAGTCGTGTAAGACGCAGGGGTAGTAAGCTTACCAGAATCCAGTTCATGACAGGGACTACCAGCTTCTCCGCCAAAGAGTGCATTTCCTGCTGCGGAAAAACCGACAAAAGCTTCAAATCATACTTTTGCATATGAGCCAGGGCCTCCTTTACCATGCGTTTTCCAACACGCACATCAGCATCGAGGAAAAGGAAATATTCGCCGGTGGCTTTTTTCGATAACTGATAACAGGCATGATTTTTCCCCAGCCAGCCAGGGGGAAGGGCTTCTCCTTTTATTATTTTCACCCTTGCATCCTTTACACTTGCCTCACGGACAATATCGGGTGTGGCATCTTCGGAAGCATCATCATATACCCAAATTTCAAAATCGGGGTAATCCTGCTGCAAAAGGTCGTTGAGCAGTGTCCCGATATTTTTCTCCTCGTTGCGTGCCGGAATCAGCACCGACACCCGGGGCTGACTCACCGCCGACTCACCTTGCCATTTTCGGGTAAAGAAATTAAATGCTGCCACAAGCATGCGCAGCAATGTAAAAAGCAAGACAAAAAAGGCCAGGTATATCATCGGGTCTGCATTTGAATACATCTCTGGTAAAAACGGTTATACTCCTCCTGAAGTTCACTGCAGATAAAACCGCTTGTTTTTTCCGGGCTGTATATATACTGCCGCAGCAGCGGTTTGGGGTTGGAGAAATAGTCCAGCAAATTGGCTACCATCAACACCTGAAAATCATTGTGGGGCTGCAGCACTCTCTTACCCCAACCCTGCTCAAACTGCAGTGGGAAGGCATGATGCGAGTGTATTTCGCCCTGGGGAAACAGCAAAACCATGTTGCAGGGGTCTTTAAGTTTTTCGGCGGCATAGGTCAAACTTTCGCCGGCAGTTTTGCTTTTCTTGCGTATAGAGAAAGCACCAAGTTTGCGTAAAAAAGAATTTTTCCTGAGCTGATCCTCCAGCATCATAACAAACAGCTTTCTTTTAAATATTTTCTGGTTCAGATGCAGTATCCAGAAACCATCCCACCAGCTGATATGATTGGCGATAACCAATATACCCAGTCCTTTATCCTTTACATCACCCACAACTTCAATAGCATGAAAGCTGCGCCGGAAAGCGATTTTCAGGTAAATGTCAAATAGCCATTGAAACCAGGGAGCATGCCGGGCAGGAATCATAAGTTACCATATTAAAAATACATTGAGCGCCAGGAAGAAGCCCATCTGAACCAAAAACAGCATAGGCGCCACCCTGTTTTTAATATTCAGTTGTGCAAGATAAAAAATTCCCAGCATAACGGCAGATATTACGAACCAGGCAATATAATTCTGCAGAGGGATATCCCCTCCCCCCCAGCTCCACATATCCAGTCGTATGGCCACGGGCTCCATAATCAAATCATACAGTACCATGAGCGTGGCTCCCAGTATGATTTTAAGAATAACAGCCAGCCGAAAGTGATTCATAATGACAAACACGGCATATACCAGCATCAACCAGTTGAGGCCAATCATGGGAGGAGTGCCCCAGATTTTAAACCCCAGCGCCCTTCCGTAGGAATAGCTGCCAAAAACTTCTCCGGTAAGCACACCCGCCACCTCCACGCCAAACCCCATAAGTGCAATTACAGCAAATACAAGCACATGCTTCCGGCTCCAGGAATGTTGCACCCAAAACATAAGTCCCATGCCCAGTAAAAGAGAAAAAGGCATCAGGCCGATGAAGTATTCACGGCTGAATTCCATGCTCAGCCCTGCCACTCCCACACTGAAAAATATCACAAGAAAAATGTTGAATAAGGTTTCTTTTCGCAGTGAATTAAACTTTACGGTAATTGCCTCCATAGTTTTCTGTAATTCAATTTTTTTACGCACATATTAACAGTTTAAACATAAAATGGTTTAGCAGGGGAATGGATTTCAATCTATAGGGATGGGAAGCAGTTAGTAATTGTGTCTGCAAAAAACAACCGGCAAGGCAGGTAAACCCCTGCCTTACCGGCTGTATAGTTTATAAGCAATATTTTACCGCTTGATAATTTTCCTTACCACTCCATTATTCTGACTTATTATTCTAACGAAATATACTCCGGAGGGGAGATGGCTCATATCATGGGTTAACACATCTTCTGCCATGGTAAGAGAATACACTATTCTTCCGTTCACATCCAGGATTGACACCTTTGCACCTACTCTGGCAGCAACATGAATTTTCCCGTCCACGGGGTTGGGGTACACCCGGAAGGAATGTAATCCGTAAAAATCTAGAGATGTTGTGGGCTCAGTATCATACACCCCCTCGTAAATATTCTCGCCTTCCACTATGGTATGGAAGCGATTTTTCTCCCCTTCGGGGTCGTCGGGAAACTCTGAAGTATCCCAGCTGCCATTGATGCGGAATTTAAATTCCAGCACCTGCCCGGGCTCAAAAGCCTGCTCGGTGGTAAAGCTGTAAATATTGCCGTCGCCGGCTTCAAAGGCACCACTGGACGAAGTCCAGTTGTTGATAAAGTTTCCGGCCATATCCACAAAGTCCAGGTCGGGGTTGAAGCGGCCATCATCGATAGCAGGAGTCATATCCACGCGAAAGGTAACTGCATACAGGCCCGCAAGGTCGTCGACCTCCAATAATACTGTAATCTGTGCATCATCTTCTATTACCACTTCCTGTGTAAGGGTTTGGTAACCCGACAGCGAAACGGTAAGCGGGTGAGTACCTTTAAGGGTACGAAAGCCCGCTATGCCTTCTGCATCCGATTTCCTTTGCCCGGAATTTCCAAACATTACTTGTGCACCTTCCAGGGGTTGATTATCCTCTGCATCCAGCACGGTAACAGCAACAGTGTAATCAGGTCTTTCCAGCGGAACGCTGGTAAACACGTAATAGTCGCCGGGATTGAACCAGATGGAATGCCCGCCGGGGTCAGTTACTTCAAAGCTTTCGCCGGTAAAATAGTTGTACCAGGTGCCGGCATGCTGGAAGCCAGGTTGCATATCGAAACCGGAGGTGGCAAAATTGGCAGAAACAGAAACATTCATGCTCTCATGGGCAATCCACATTCTTTTACCCATGCCACTAAGGTCCTGGGTGAAGGTTCCTTCTCTGAAAGCGGCATTTTCTGTTTTGAGCCGTGTCATGGCCGAGTACACCCAGTAAAGGTCCTGGCGGTTTTCGTCATCAAAGTAATCCCATCGGATGGGTTTGGCTGCCGTGCGACAGTCAGAATCGATACTGCCGTCGTGGGGGCAGTAGTTGATGCTGTAATCATACCCAACTTCACCAAACTGCCAAATCATTTTGGGTCCGGGAATGGTCATATACATTACCGTAGCAGCCTCATTGCGTCTGAGTGCAGTTTCCAGGGTGCGTATCTCGGGTGTAGCGCCAAAGTTTAGGTTATCATACATCAGGCGATCCTCATCATGGCTTTCCATAAATGGAATGAGATTGGGATACTGAAAGCCCCGGGTTTGATAAAAGGCGCGGGAAAAGTCGTGATTTTCTTCATAACCCATGGTATTCTGGCGAAACTGCGGGTGCATATTGGCCCACAGCATCATACCATAATTGGCCAATTCTCTCTCCTCTGCATCTTCGGTAAAATGTTCCAGGATTACGTAAGCATTGGGATTTACACTCCACACGTGGTCGGCAATGCGTTTGAGGTTGGCAACGCGGGAATCATCGTAATTCCATCCTGAACCCGGGCGATTAGTAAACCCTTTGGTGAAATCGAAGCGAAAGCCATCTACTTTAAACTCGGTGAGCCAGTATTCGGTAATGCGGTTGAAGAGCTCATGCACGTAAGGACTTTCCTGGTCAAAGGTATTACCCCAGCACCAATCGTGAGGACAATCTACCAGGTACCAGGGATTTTGGGGCAGAGGCTTTCCCCACTCACCGGCGGCAGGGTCGAAATACATCTGCACCAGGGGCGACATGTTGAAAGAGTGGTTGAGCACAATATCCAAAATAACAGCCATACCTCTTTTGTGGGCCTCATCGATAAAGCGTTTGTAATCTTCCCGGGTGCCATAGGCTTTGTCGGTAGCAAAGTAGAAGGAAGGGTTGTAGCCCCAGCTGTCGTTGCCTTCAAACTGATTGACGGGCATAAGCTGTATCGCATTTACCCCCAGCTGCTCCAGGTAGTCAAATTTTTCAATTACATCGCTGATGGCCCTGGACTCTACAAAATCACGAATAAGCATTTCGTAAATGATAAGATTGGGCTGGGTGGCATGAATGGCTTCCGGAACAAAGTCCGTTACTTCCCAGTTATAGGGGGTGCGCGCCGTTTGCAACACACTCACAATGCCGGTGGTTTTGCCAAAGGGATACTCCTTAAGGTCCGGATAGTTTTCTTCTGGGATCCACCGGTCGTTCCAGGGGTCGAGGACTTTGTG
>SLOR01000015.1 GCA_007132395.1 Bacteroidales bacterium | reverse complement strand
ATTACCTTGTCGCCGGGTTTGAAAATACCACCCGCTATACGGCCGGCATAGCCACGATAGTCGTGGTATTCATCGCTTTGCGGACGAATTACGTATTGCACCGGAAAGCGACAATCCACCAGGTTCAGGTCGCTACCGATGTGTATGGTTTCCAGCAGATACAGCAAGCTTGAGCCGCCATACCAGGGCATTTTGCCCGATTTATCCACCACATTATCGCCGTGAAGCGCACTGATAGGAATAAACTGAATGTCTTTTATATTCAATTTGGAAGCAAACCCCTGAAACTGTTTTTTGATGGTTTCAAAGGTTTTCCGGTCATAATCTACCAGGTCCATTTTGTTGATGCAGATAACCAGGTGGGGAATCCCCAGCAGGGAAGCGATGAAAGCATGCCTTTTGGTTTGTTCTACTACTCCTTTGCGGGCATCTATTAATATAATGGCCAGGTTGGCGGTGGAGGCTCCTGTAACCATGTTGCGTGTATACTGAATGTGCCCGGGGGTATCGGCAATAATAAATTTACGCCTGGGAGTGGCAAAATAGCGGTATGCCACATCAATGGTAATACCTTGCTCACGCTCGGCCCGGAGACCGTCGGTAAGCAGAGCAAGGTTTACAAATTCTTCACCCCGTTTTTCGCTGGTTAGTCTTATGGCTTCGTATTGGTCTTCAAAAATGGATTTGCTGTCGTAGAGCAGCCTGCCTATGAGCGTACTTTTTCCGTCGTCCACACTTCCTGCTGTGGTAAAACGAAGAAGCTCCATATCCAGGTATCCGTTTCCGTTGTGATTACTCATATCTGTTAATTATCTGTGGTTAATGATTTGTTTCTGAGAAGAACCCTGCTTTGGGCTGTGATTTTTTCTTGTGGCGCATATATAAAAAACACAAGGGCAAATCCTTCGATTGTCGGCAAATAAGCGTTTCCCGGTATTCTCCCTAAAAATATCCCTCCTTTTTGCGGTCTTCCATGGAGGTTTCGGAGCGTTTATCATCGGCACGTGAGCCTCTTTCCGTCTGACGGGCCGCGGCAACTTCGCTGATAATGTCTTCGATGGTTTGTGCCTCGGAGAGAGCTGCACCGGTACAACTCATATCGCCGATGGTGCGGAAACGGATGCGCATTTTCTCCCATTGTTCACCCTTTTGCAGGGTAACAAATTGGCTTTTTGCCAGAAGAACCCCTTTTCTGTTTACGCACTCACGGTCGTGGGAGAAATACAGGCTGGGCATGTCGATACCTTCAAGCAAGATATACTGCCACACATCCATTTCGGTCCAGTTGCTCAGGGGGAAAACCCTGAAGTGCTCGCCACGATGCTTTTTCCCGTTGAAAAGGTTCCACAATTCGGGGCGCTGATTCTTGGGATCCCATTGCCCGAATTCATCGCGGTGGGAGAAAAAGCGTTCCTTGGCACGGGCCTTTTCCTCATCCCTGCGGCCTCCGCCCAATGCGGCATCAAAGCCATACTCCTCCAGGGCATCCAGCAGGGTAACAGTCTGCAGCATGTTGCGGCTGGCATTGCCCCCGATTTCTTCCACAGCACGGCCCTTATTGATGGAATCCTGCACACTGCCGACAAGCAGACGTGCACCAAGCTTTTTAACCAGGTTATCGCGGTACTCCAAAGTTTCGGGAAAGTTATGCCCGGTATCAATATGCAGCAGCGGGAAAGGAACTTTGGCAGGGGTGAAGGCTTTTACAGCCAGGTGAAGCATCACGATAGAATCCTTCCCCCCTGAAAATAACAAAACAGGATTTTCAAACTGCGCGACTACTTCACGCATCACAAAAATGGATTCTGCTTCTAATTCTCTTATGTGGCTAAGGTTGTAGGATAACATAGTTTTTATGGGTTTTAGTAGGTTATTTCGGGCACAATAAATTCAACAAAATCGCGCACCAGATCCTCCTTGGAAAAATGCTCAGTATTAAGCTCAAAATCCGGATTCAGCGGTGCTTCGTAGGGAGAGTCAATCCCTGTAAAGTTGGGCAACATATTCTGACGAACCAGTTTATACAGGCCTTTGGGGTCGCGCCTTTCGCAAAGGCTCAGCGGTGCATTTACAAAAACTTCAATATAGTCTTCGGCACCAATGATTTTCTTTGCCAAATGCCTGATATGGAAGGTGGGCGATATAAAACAATTAATCACTACGATTCCCGCTTCCAGGAAAATGCGCGACAGATGGGCCACACGATGAATATTTTGCAAACGCCCCTCCAGGGTAAAATCCAAATCACGGTTGATGGTTGCCCGAACGATATCGGCATCGAATACCTGTGTGAGAAATCCTTTGGCGGCCAGTTCCTTTTCTATGTCGATGGCAAGGGTAGTTTTTCCTGAACCCGACAAGCCGGTCATCCAGATTACTTTTCCCTTTTGCCGCAGAATATGTTCCTTCTCCTTTCTTTTGATAAAAGGATTCTGCAGCCATGTATTGGATTCCTGAGTTTTTCCCATGGGAATGATTGACTTAGCAAAACAACTTAAACAACCAATTAATTTCCAGGCGTATATAATGTGCAAAAGTAAAAATTTCCTTCAAACATACGCTTTGGTGGGCAATTATTATTGATCCATGCGACAAATAAAACCAGTATCTTTGCAGCCGAATCTATAACCCTTTTTATCATGAAACGAATTGCCGGTTTACTACTCAAAATAATGGGCTGGCGTATTACCCACCCCATACCCGAAGGAATTACAAAAGCAGTTGTCACCATGGCCCCTCATACCAGCAACTGGGATTTTGTGTTTGGCAGGCTGGGATTTGCCTCCCAGGGTGTACAACCCAAAACTATCATCAAGAAAGAGTCCTTCTTCTTCCCCCTGGGTATCTTGCTCAGAGCACTGGGTGCCATCCCCATGAATCGGGGTTTCAGCACCGGTACCGTTAAGAAAATCACCGAGATGATGGAAGAATCGGATAACTTTTTCCTGATTATTACTCCCGAAGGCACACGGAAACTGTCGAAAAACTGGAAAAAGGGATTTTATTTCGTGGCGTCTCAGGCCAAAGTACCTATTATACTCGGGTTTCTGGATTACAAAACCAAAACCGGGGGATTGGGCCCGGTTATTTATCCTTCAGGAAATTACGAGGAAGATTTAAAAATCATTGAGGATTTTTACAGGGACAAACAGCCCAAATACCCCGAACTCTTTAACCTTTCGCCCCAAAACCTGAAAAAGACTTCTTAATGTGAAGCAAATACCTCATTGAGGTCAAGCCTCAGGAAAGCAGTGTATTGAGGTCTCACATTCCTGTTGTCGCCCAGGTTTATACGGCTGAAACTTACCGACCCTCCGAAACGTAGTGAAAAAGTATCGGTAACATCCATCTTTATCCCCGCAGCAGTAAAAATACCAAACCCCATCCCGTAATCCCGTATGCCGTAATAATCGCTTCGGGCATCGCGGATGTTGATATTTAATCCGCCCACACGGACTCTGTTTTCAAGGATTTTGGTGTCGGTAATATTAATGCCGCTTTCCACAAAAGGATGCATATACGAGGAGGTCTGAAGGGTGTATTGCACACCCAGCCGCAGTTCAATCCTTTCTTCCGAAGCAAATATATCAGAAAGAAGCAAGTAAGGTTCTGTTGTAAAAGTTTCTTTATCAGTGGCCAGCGTAAAGCGGTCGCTCACCCGCAATTTGGTGTAGTTAAACTCACCGGTAACAGCAAAGGCATTGTTAAATACCAGCCCCCCGTAAAACCCCACCTGCACCGCCGGATTGTACTGCATGGCCATGGGCAACTCGTACACCTCAAAGCTCTCAATAATTTCATCCACCTCCCTTATAATCCTGTCGCGGTTGTAATAGAGGTTAAGTGCTCTTTCAAGGTTGTGTTCCTCGTCGGAGCCGTTGTAGTAGTTAGCCGTGGAATTATCGGGCACATACAAGCCGATACTCAACCCGTATATCCACCGGGCCGTTACGGCAGTTTCACCATTTACGGGTTCAGGCGTGCGATACCCAAATGAGGTTTTGGAATGTAACGGTTTATTTGAAGAGGTTAATGCAGTGTTTATAAAAACAAGCTGCAAAATGCCTAGCCATACGAAACGCAAATACAAGCTTTTTTTGCTCATAACAGGGTTAGGTTTTATTCTGAAAATACGCATCCAGCAAGCGTTGGGCAGCCTGGTACGATGTAAGTTTATTTTCGTTGAGCAGGCTGAGGGTTTCCAGGGTGAGATCTTTTACTCCCCTATGGTGGTGAAATTTTTCTGACAAAATCTGCTGTATGGTTTCGTACATATGGTATTTCTGCTGACTGAGTCTGTTTTTGTCGAAATAGCCGTTATCACGGGTAAGGAGGGCATAGGATTCAATGATTTGCAGCACCTTGTCGATGCCCGACTTGTGCAGTGCCGAGGCCACTTCCACCTGGGGGAGCCACCCGGAGGACGGCGGGGGGAAAAGGTGCAGTGCATTCTGGTATTGCACACGGGCGCGCTGCGCGTTGATTACGTTGTCACCGTCGGCCTTGTTGATAACCATCCCGTCGCACATTTCCATAATTCCTCTTTTGATTCCCTGGAGTTCGTCGCCTGCGCCTGCAAGCATCAGCAGCAGGAAAAAGTCAACCATGGAGTGCACTGCCGTTTCCGACTGCCCTACGCCCACGGTTTCCACCAGTATGCGATCGAAACCGGCTGCCTCGCACAAAATAATAATTTCGCGGGTTTTGCGTGCTACTCCTCCCAACGAGCCTGCCGAAGGACTGGGGCGGATAAAGGCATTGTCGTTGACCGAGAGGGTTTCCATACGGGTTTTGTCGCCCAGGATGCTGCCTTTTGTAATTTCGCTGCTGGGATCTACGGCCAGCACGGCGATTTTATGACCGGCCGAAATCAGGTGCATGCCAAATGCCTCAATAAATGTGCTTTTCCCTACCCCGGGCACCCCGGTGATACCAATGCGAAACGAACGGCCCGAATAGGGAATGCATTTCTCAATGATTTCCTGCGCTTTTTCATAATGGGCCGGCAGCGCACTCTCTATCAGGGTAATGGCACGGCTCAGGATTCCTCTATCGCCGGCCAGGATACCTTCCACAAAGACATCTGCCGTATGCTCTTCCTTGCGCCGGGACTGCAGGCGGCGTATGGCCTGCTCATTAATTTCTGGCAGGCGCTCTACCCCTTTATTTACCTTCAGGGCACTTTGAAATATTTCATTATCAGGCTTATTCACTTTTTCTGACATGCCGGTCACTTTTTTACAAACCTACAAATTTAAGCTTCTCGAAAAACCTTTAACCCATCCTATATGTACAATGTTTTTTGAATTTTACAAAACATTCTGATTTGGGCACAAAAATAAAGGATATTTTTGCACCTAAGCTTATTGTATTCATGCTGTACTACAAAACATATCTGAACAAAGAAAGTGACCAGTGGGTGGTTTTCATCCACGGGGCAGGTGGCAGTTCTGTGGTATGGTATAAGCAGATACAGCCATACGCCCGGCACTTCAACCTTTTGCTTATCGACCTGCATGGCCACGGCCGTTCGGCCAAGGGCTCCGAAACAGGCACTTCCCACTATACCTTCAAAAACATTGCTTCCGATGTGGTTAAGGTATTGAACCATATCGGGATAAAAAAAGCCCATTTCGTAGGTGTATCCATGGGCACCATCATCGTGCGACAACTGGCGGAAATACACAAGGAATATGTCAGTTCCATGATTATGGTGGGAGCCATCACAAAGCTCAATCTTAAATCGCGCTTTCTGGTGCGCGTGGGCCAGATTTTTCACAAGGTTATCCCCTACATGTGGCTGTATAAGGTTTTTGCCTTTATCATCATGCCCATGGATCAGCACGAGGAGTCGCGCAGCGTTTTCATCAGAGAAGCCCGAAAGCTGGCCCGCCACGAGTTTATCCGCTGGTTTAAGCTTACCAACAGGCTTACAGCCAAACTGCAGCGCATGGAAGAAGAAGACCCCGGCATCCCCATACTCTACGTGATGGGTGAGCAGGATTATATTTTGCTGGAACCCGTGAAGGAGCTGGTGAAAAAATACAAAACACGTTCACTTGCTGTTATTGAGAAGTGCGGCCACGTGGCAAACATCGAAAAGGCTGAACTCTTCAACGAACTGTCCATCGATTTCCTGAAAAATAACTCAACAGGAGAATCCCCTTTGCACACCGCGCGCTAGTTGAATATAACAGACGTGAGCCCACAATACGTCTGTAAAAGTACCAATCCTTTATCTTTCCATTGATTTTCAGCGCTAAACTATTGATCATGCTGAAACTTTCTTCCCCCGGATTAGGTGTTTCACTGCAATAAACTTTTCAAATAACTGTTAAAGATATTGTAACTTAGATTTGAAAATCTGATT
>SLOR01000221.1 GCA_007132395.1 Bacteroidales bacterium | reverse complement strand
CAGTACCCTCGCATCGTGATAATCGGGGTAAAATTCGAGAATTTCCTCGCAAAGCTGGCGGGCTTGCAGGTATTCTTCATTGAAGGCAAGTTCGCGAGCCCTCATTAATTTCTGATCCGGGTCATCATTAGCCAGTTCCGCTGACAATCCTCGCGAAGGCATGTATATGAAAAAAAACAACAGGAGGATAAGTGCCGGATGTATGAAATGTTTTACGGTTGGGTATTGATTTTCCATTCGAGATTGATTTATTAAACTTTCAGGGTCAGATGGAATGTGCTTACCTCTTTATTTGTCCTTCCTTATCATTTCACAGACCTTTACTTAGCATAATTTGTTAGGTGTTACATCATGAGAACTGTTTTTCTTTTAAAATAGGGGATACGCAGTGGGTAGTTGGTTTAAATCTGTCTGCTTTCCCAATACAAAAAAATGTTGTTGTTTATTTTGATTCTATCTCCTCCCTTTTGCTTTCTTCTTCCCGGGCAGGGGCATGCAAAATACCCAAAGCAACCCTGCTTAATTATAATACACGCAATTCTGATTATGAATTTACGAAAGGGTTAAGAACGATTTGTCAAATATTTTCCGAACCCTCTGCGCGTAGCATTATTATCTTTTCAGCAGAAACCTCTTTACCCTGATGGATAATTCATTGGGGCTGAAAGGCTTTGTAAGATAGTCGTCGGCACCCAGTTTAAACGCTTCAATGATGGTTTCTTCATTGCCTACCTTTGAAAGAACGATTATGGGTGTGTTAATTTGTAATTCGTTACGGGTCATATTGATGATTTCCAAACCACCGGTAAAAGGCATCAGGAGGTCAGTAATAATCAAATCGTATTCCTCCGACTTGATCTTTTCGCTTGCGGCGCGACCGTCGTTTGCCACTTCAACCTGGTATCCTTCACGTTGAAGCTTGTGCTCGATAGCTTTTATCATCATGAAGTCATCTTCGCATACTAAAATTTTCATAGTCGTTATGTTTTTATTTTTTCCGCCAGGGGTAGTCTTTTGTTTGAAATTAGATTTTTGGAACCTATTGTTTTACCTGCTGGAAAACCCGTTATTAATGATTTGTTTTTCGTTGCTTGCTTTTGTTTTAGCCGATTTTGAGGGTGTGTTTGTGGTTTAAACCCCCAAAAACTACCTCAAAATTATAAAAAAATATGTCAAACGGCAGAAAAAAATCAATAAAATATGTTTTTTTGTTGCAATTGTTTTTTATTGAGCTTTTTGACTGTTGCAAAGTAACACGCGCACTTGTCTGTTTTTTATAATTGATACACAGCCAGTAAGTTGAAAAATATTGTAAAAAGCAGGAAGAGCTTGTTGTTGTTGATAACCCGGATAAATCTTGATTTTAACGGTATAAGTTTTTCGTTGAAAGGACATTAGCCCCATTGTTAAATTCCTATTAAATGAATATTAAGAATCCATTAAATTTACCCTCAACAAGTTATAATGATAAGCTCTTTTATTCTCTCAACTAAAATATTGGTTACATTTGCCGTGAATTGCAAATTAAAAGGATTTGCTTAAAAATAAATTTACAGCATAATTGCATTAATAATTTCACGAATCAAAACCACTGTAAGCCAACAGGATAATGATTGAAAACAGCAATTACAGAATTTTACTGGTGGATGATGAACCTGACATTCTTGAGTTTATCAGTTATAACCTGAAAAAAGAAAACTACCAGGTATTTACCAGTAATAATGGCCGGGATGCCCTTGATAAAGCCCGGGAAATCAACCCCCATCTGATTGTACTTGATGTGATGATGCCACAAATGGATGGTATAGAAACTTGTCGTGAGCTCAAAAAAATACCCTCTCTTGCCGATACCATAATTCTGTTCTTAACGGCCCGAAGTGAAGATTACAGTCAGCTTGCCGGATTTGAAGCTGGTGCGGATGACTACGTGAGCAAACCCATAAAACCCAGTCTGCTTATAAGCCGGGTAAAGGCATTGCTGCGAAGGTATTCGGGCAGTCCCATTATCGAATCAGATGATCTGATAATTGCCGGAAACATTACCATTGACAAGGAAAGGTATATGGTAATAATGGGAAGTCAAGAGATAATACTTCCGCGTAAAGAATTTGAGCTCTTGAGCCTGCTGGTGAAAAAACCTAACAAAGTGTTTTCACGCGAAGAAATCTTCTCAAAGGTTTGGGGAAATGATGTGGTTGTGGGCGATCGCACCATTGATGTGCATGTTAGGAAGTTGCGCGAAAAATTAGGGAGCGACTGCATAAAAACCGTGAAAGGTGTTGGCTACAAATTTGAAGAATTATAATTACATAAGCTTTTCATGAATCCTTACCGTTCGCAAAATCTTTCTTTTTACGCTTCACTGGCCGTTATGGGAGTATTCTCCCTGGTTTATTTGTTGGCAGTATGGCTGGGAGGTGCAAAGTGGAACACCCTGGTGTTTTTGCTCACCAACCTGTTGATTTTTCTTGTTTCTTTCTGGGTGTATAAATACGTGCTGGATAAATTTATTTACGAAAAGGTAAGGGTTATATATAAGACCATACATAATCTCAAGGTCCCTAAAAAAGAGGCGCGCCCCGGTATTTTAAGCCATCACGACATCCTGGAGCAGGCCAATATGGATGTGCAGGAATGGGTGCAGGCCAAAACCCGCGAAATTGACGATTTGCGAAAACTGGAAGAATATCGCAGGGAATTTCTGGGCAATATCTCCCATGAACTAAAAACCCCCATTTTTAATATTCAGGGATATATTCTTACGTTGCTCGACGGGGGCATGGAAGATCCCCAGATTAACCGTAAATACCTTGAAAGAACAGAGCAAAGCATTGACAGGATGATTTCCATCATCAATGATCTTGAAGCCATTTCACGCTACGAGGCTGGCGAGCAAAAGCTGAAGCTAGAGCATTTTGATATTGTTGTACTTACCCACGAGGTAATTGACTTTCTTGAGATGCGCGCCTCCGAGAAAAACATAAGTATTTTCCTGGCACAAAACTATGAAACTCCCGTGATGGTTTATGCCGACAGAGAAAGGATACGACAGGTTCTTACCAACCTTGTGGTAAATTCCATTAAATATGGCATTGAGGGTGGACGCACCAAAATCAGCTTTTTTGATATGGACGAAAATACCCTGGTTGAGGTAACCGACAGCGGAATGGGCATTCCAAGGGAAGAGCTGCCAAGGGTGTTTGAGCGGTTTTATCGTGGCGATAAAAGCCGTACCCGTTTGGGAGGTGAAGGGGGCTCGGGATTGGGCCTGGCCATTGTGAAGCACATTATTGAAGCCCACAGCCAGACCATCAACGTGCGAAGCACCCCGGGTGTAGGCTCAACTTTTGCCTTTACTCTAAAGAAGGGGAAAGTTTCAGGTGCTCCATCTCGTCCTCGTCCCATGTTTCTATTTTAACCTGCTCAAAGCCCAGGCCCAGCAAAAAGTTCTGCAAAACCATTATTGCCGATTGTTCACTATGTTGCAGTATACCCCTGTCAATGGCACGCTGCTGCATAATTCCCGCAGCTTTCTGCTTCAGGCCAACGGCCTCCTCCAGGCTCCATGTACCTTCTTCAATGAAAATGTCATAATCCGAAGGGTTGATAATTACGTCAAGGATTTGCGGGGGAGGAAGCACCAGTGTTATACTTTTGTCTTCTATTATCATGTGGTGGGGTTCCAGTAAGGAAAAATCATATCCGGCCAGGATAGTGCCTCTTGCAACTACTACCAAATCTACCCTTCGAAACTGTTCTTCCGGTCGTCTCCCTCTCAGGGGGTTGGGCGAAACTAGCCCTTCCCATACCCTTGTCATCGTTTTTTTGTCCTGCAGCTTAAAAGTGTCAATGGCAATTTCGTCGTAATAGCGTGCGGTAAATAGCTGGGCAATTTTATTGATTTCCTGCACCAGGATTATTGAACTGTCGATACGGAGTTCGCGGCTTTGGGAAGAAAATTTCTTGTTGAAATAAAAAATAAGAACAAATGCCAACACCAGCAGGGCAATAATCAGTGATGCTGTAGTTTTTGTGAATTTCCACATGGAAGAATCGAATTAATTGTAGTTTATTTTATTTTCTTATCCTTACCTCCACCTGCTCGTATCCCATAAGTCGAAGCCAGGATTCGAAAAAGAGCACAGCGTGGCTTTCAGCCGTTTCCAGCAGCCCCATTTCAGGGATACTTTCTCTTATTTCCTCCTCTGCCTGCCGCAAAAAGCGATAGCGTTCCTCATTGGTAAAAGGGCTGCGGAAAAAGCCCCTGCTCTCGTATTCCTGCTGTATGCTTTCGGGATGCATGTTAAGGCTGATAAGAGATGCAGGTGGAAGCGTGAGGGTAATGCTGCTGCCCTGGGTATTGATGTCGTTGTCGGTGATGCCACCCATATCGATCCCTGCTTTTATGGTGGCTCCGGCCGACATAAGTATTTTGCGATCGCCGTATTTATACCAGGAGGGCGTGTCACTGGCCCTGATAATACGGGATACCACAAATTCAACGGTGGCCATTTCCGACATATCCTGCAGTTGCCTTACGGTTATTGCACCGGGCTTGTCGGATGGGCGTTGGCAGGAAAACAACAGGCTTACACCCAAAAGTGCCAGGCCCAGGATTCTGATGCTGAAAAAGTATTTGATGTTCATTGCGGGTCAGGTTGCAATTTCAATAGTTTTTGCTGATTTCCCGGTGTTTTTCCAGGCTTGCTTAAGTAACACATTTTCCCTGTCAGGACTGAATGCAGGGATTTTTCAAAACCACATATAAGTAAAGCGTATTTGGGCTTAAATGTTTTAAACATATTGTGAAAAACTACCTAAAGATAATTTAAAAACATAGGTTAAAACATTTTAAATTTAGCGGCATTTTTGCATAGTATCAGAAAGTTTGTTAACGTAAAATTAACATTAAACTAAAGAAAAGATAAAGCCGGGGAGTAAATAATAACAGGCAATTGCTTTACATTTGCAGCGGGAAAAAATCCAAAAATATTAACTCAATTACTACCAATAGCTTACATTTTTTTAACAAAAACAACTTTAATTCAGTCACAAAACAAATTAAAAAATGAAAAGAACAAAACACTTGTTGCTGATACTGGGTATGGTATTATTCCTGGGAATTCAGCAGAATGTTAATGCACAGGGTGTTACTACTTCTGCTATAGAAGGTATGGTAATGACCATGGACAACCAGCCATTGGCCGATGCCAACGTTGTTGCCGTGCATACTCCCTCGGGCACGCGATATGGAGCAGTTACCCGTTCTGATGGTCGTTTTAATCTGCCTAACGTAAGAACCGGTGGTCCCTACACCGTTACTGTTTCTTACATTGGTTATGAGAGCGATGAATTAACAGACCTCAGGCTGGCTTTGGGTGAAACCCGTAGCCTTTTATTTATCATGCTTGAGAGTGGTACTACTCTGCAGGAAGTTATTGTAATGGGTCGATTGGATCCCGTTATGAATGCCGACAGAACCGGTGCTTCTACCAACGTGAACAGCCAAACTATGGAAAGAATGCCCACCATTTCACGTACTATTGAGGATTACACCAAGCTTAGTCCCCTTAGTAATGGTTCTAGTTTTGCCGGGCGCGATAACCGTTTCAACAATTATACTGTTGACGGTAATATCTACAACAACAACTTTGGATTGGGTTCAGGACAGTTTGCAGCTTCCAACCCTATCAGTATGGATGCAATCGAAGAAATTCAAATTAACATTGCTCCTTTTGACGTACGTCAGGGTGGTTTTACAGGTGCCAACGTAAATGCCATCACTAAAAGTGGTACCAACGAATTTCGTGGTTCATTATATTCTTACTTCCGTAACGAGCAAATGATTGGTCCTAAAATCGGAGAAACACGTTTCAACGTGGCAGAAGCCTTAACAACCATTCGCGGTGCGAGTATAGGTGGCCCTATCTTGAGAGACCGTTTGTTCTTCTTTGTAAGTGTTGAGCAGGAAGAGTCGTCCATTCCCGGAGATAACCGCCTGGCAGCCCGTCCCGGCCTCAGTGGTCCTAATGTAACCCGTGTGCCTGCTGAACGTCTTGATTTTGTTAGAGAACAGATGAAGAATATATATGGTTACGAAACCGGTGGTTATGAAAACTATGCCTTTGCCAATGAAGCGCTCAGGCTTAACTTCAGGCTGGACTTCAACATCAACCCCAATCACAGAGCCTCTTTGCGTTACAACCGCTATGAAGCATTCCGTGATGTAGGTATCAACGGAAACAGCGTTAGAAACCTTACCCGTTATGGTAACACCAGCCGTTTTGGTATGGAAGCGCTTACTTTCAGAAATGCCAACTATACTGTTGACAACAACGTTAACTCATTTGTGGCAGAATTGAACTCTGTGTTTGGTAATCGTTTTGCCAATAACCTCAACATTGGTTATACTGCCATT
>SLOR01000063.1 GCA_007132395.1 Bacteroidales bacterium | reverse complement strand
TTTGCTTTCGGAAGCTAAAAAATTACTCAAAGACGGAGAAAAGGGCGATGAGAAAAAAGGAGGAGAACTTCTTTTGCGTTGCTACAGAGGATTGCCGAAAAATAAAGCACTTATCAAGTTTCTTTCGGAACCCGGTATAAAAACCATCCTGCAAAAAACCGAAAACTTTTATATGCAGGAGCAGAGCAAGCATATGCACATCATTGACGATGAGCTGTTTTTTGTTATTGAGGAGAAAAATAATGTCATTGAACTGACAGACAAAGGAATTGATTTGATTACCAGTGCTTCCGACGACCCCTACTTCTTTATCCTTCCCGATATTGGTGCAGAGGTTGCCGACCTGGAAAAAAGTAACCTCTCGGAAAAAGAAAGGCTGGAAAAGAAAAGCCAGTTACTCAGCGACTACTCTGCCAAGTCAGAAAGGGTGCATACCATCAACCAGTTGCTCAAAGCCTATGCACTATTCGAAAAAGACACCGAATACGTTATCATGGATAACAAGGTGAAGATTGTGGATGAGCAAACCGGTCGTATCATGGAGGGGCGCCGCTACTCCGATGGGCTTCACCAGGCCATAGAAGCCAAAGAGAACGTTAAGGTAGAGGCCGTTACTCAAACCTATGCCACCATTACCCTGCAGAACTATTTCCGTATGTACGGCAAGCTTGCCGGTATGACGGGTACGGCAGAAACAGAAGCCGGAGAACTCTGGAATATTTACAAACTGGATGTCGTGGTTATTCCCACCCACCGTCCTATCATACGCGATGACCGGGAAGATTTGGTGTATAAAACCAAACGTGAAAAATACAACGCTTCAATTGATGAAATTGTCAGCCTGGTAGAGCAGGGACGCCCGGTACTGGTAGGTACCACATCAGTAGAAATATCTGAGTTGCTGAGCAAGATGCTCAACCTGCGCAAGATAAAACATAACATCCTTAACGCCAAGCAACACCAGCGTGAAGCGCAGGTGGTTGCAGAGGCCGGTCGCCCGGGCAATGTTACCATCGCTACCAACATGGCAGGTAGGGGTACCGACATTAAGTTGGGTGCCGGAGTAAAAGAAGCCGGCGGTTTGGCCATCATTGGTACCGAGCGCCACGAATCACGTCGTGTAGACCGCCAGTTGCGGGGTAGGGCAGGACGTCAGGGTGACCCCGGTTCTTCCCAGTTCTTCGTGTCGCTGGAAGACGACCTGATGCGTTTGTTCGGCTCTGATCGTATCAGCCGAATCATGGACCGCCTGGGACTACAAGAAGGAGAAATGATCCAGCACTCCATGATTACCAACTCCATTGAGCGCGCCCAGAAAAAGGTAGAGGAGAATAACTTTGGTATCAGGAAGCGACTGCTGGAGTACGACGACGTGATGAACGCCCAACGCGAAGTTATTTACAAGAAGAGACGCAATGCCCTCTTCGGCGAACGCCTTGCTGTTGACCTGTCGAATATGCTGTACGATGTGTGCGAGCAAACTATCATTGAATTCCAGGACAACGGCGACTACGAAGGGTTTAAGATGGAGATGCTCCGTAATCTGGGCCTCGAGATTCCATTCGATGAGCAGGCTTTTATCGATACAAGGTCATCAAAACTTACCGAGCAGGTTTTTGAACTGGCTGCAGTAAGATACAGGGAAAAAATGCAAACCATTGCCGGCATGGTATTCCCGGTAATCAAAGATGTACATGAAAACGCAGGTGAGCGTTTCGAAAATATTGCCATACCAGTTACCGACGGGGTGAAAACCATGAACGTACTGGCCAACCTGCAAAAATCCTACGAAACAGAAGGACGTGACGTGGTACTGGCCATCGAGAAAGGACTTACTCTTGCAATTATTGATAATTCCTGGAAAGAGCACCTGCGCGAGATGGACGACCTGAAACAATCAGTTCAGGGTGCCGCCTACGAACAGAAAGATCCGCTGCTTATTTACAAGTTTGAATCATTTGAGCTTTTCAAGCAGATGCTCCAGAAGGTAAACAAGGATATCATCTCCTTCCTGCTTAAATCGCAGATTCCCATCAAGGATCCCTCGCAGGTTAAAGCTGCCGAAGCACCCGGGCGTACCGATATGAGTAAACTGAGTGCAGGCAGAAGCGATATCCCCGGTCGTGACAGTAGAGGTAAAGCTGAGCCGGTAAGGGTAGAAAAGAAAGTAGGACGCAATGAACCTTGCCCCTGCGGAAGCGGCAAGAAATTCAAACAATGTCACGGACAATGATACAATAAAATAATATAGCAGCTAAAAAATGCATAATAAAGCTGCCACAAAAAAAGCCCTGCAGCAAGCAGGGCTTTTTTTGTATATGCTATGCTAATTAGCTATTTGTTATGGAATTACCTCTTGCGTAAAATCTATCTCAGAGCCCATAAGGCTGTGCGGTATCATATATACCAGTAAGAGAATAATGGAGGCGGCAAGCACCCAGCCACGGTGGTAGTTGTTTTTGTAAACCTTTACCATGGCATAGGCCCAGAAAAGAAATGCCAGCGCGGTTTTGTTATCGGTTAGGTCGGTGCCCATGGGCCAGCCTGTCCACCAGTCGCCAAAAGCAAATTTCTGCACAATGGGCCCAAGTACCAGCCCTCCCAGCACCAGGGTAACAAGGGTGAAGAGAGTCAGCCTGAAGGTTTTTTCTGCGAAAATAGCTGCCAGCCCGGCTCTTGTGCTGAGCAACATGGCCAGAAACATAAAAAGGATGTGGGGTATCATGGCCCATGCAGGCACATCGCCCCGGAAACGTATTACCAGCGGGCTTTCGGTTAGCTTAACCTGTTCATCGGCCTTGTGCAGGCTAATCTGGTACATCACCTTTCCTGCAGGAGGTTGCTGAGGAATATAGGCGATAAGATATTCACCTTCTCTCACCATCTCATCTCTGGTCCAATCATCAAAACTTGGGGTTCTCTTGTAAATAAAAGTACCCGTAATCTGATCATTCTCTACTTTTACCCTCACAGGAGCATCGGTAGGGCGGGGGTAAGAACGAATAAGCCTGTAGGAGATATTCTCTTCGGCCAGTTCCACATTGCCCCTGGCTGGTTTGGTGGGGCCGGTCATGCGTTGATAAATGGCTGTGGATAGGGTAAATACAATGGCGAAAATCCAGAGTAAGGTTTTTTTCATAAACCGGTTTTTAAGGTACAAATCTGAGTTACTATATATTATTGTATCATTTCCTTCACAAGCATCACTTTGTCATCTAAATCCTTTTGCTCCAGGAAGCCCATCTTTTTTAAATATTCATAGTGCTTCTTGTTTTTGGGAATAGCGCTCAGGCGTTTTATTCCAAGGTTTTCGAAGTATTTATGATTCTGCCCATATACATAGTTGCCGGATTTTAAATCCCGGTACTCGGGTACGGCAAAATCGATTTCAACATGCAGCTCGTTTTCTTTTACTTTTCTGCCGATGAAAATCCCGGCAACATTGGCATTGCGAATAACCAGAAAGCATAGCAGGTTTTTATCTTCGTAGAGCTGATTCTTAAAGCTTTCATAAAAGCCCGGGAAAAAATGATTGATATCCTGGTGATAGTAGTCAAGGAAGAAATCCAGGTACTTGTTTTCCTTTCGGATGTGCAGGATTTTCAAAAAATCGTGGGTATTGTAAATTTTGTATAGATAGTAAATGTTGATGATAGAGATGAAAAGATTCAAAAAGGCCACAGGCATGGCTCCGATAATGAATCCGTAGGCTGAAAAAATACTGGCACCAAGAAGGTTAATCCATCTTAACTTGACGATGGAGCTCATCATGAGTGAAACAGCAATAAGGACAGAGCCCACATAGCCTATCCATTCAATGATAGTCGGATAATTTTCGGTCATAGTAGTTATATTAAGTTCTGAAACAATCAGGGCAAACGATTATTCAGCATAAATCGTTGAAAATAAATAGCATCGTATATTGCCTGATGAATTTCTGTGCGAATACTCAATTGGGAAATTTTTCTGTTGGAAGCATCGGGTTGCACTCTGTTGGAAAGAAACACAAACACGAGGTTTTCCTTGGGGTCAACCCAGGTGTAGGTGCCGGTAAATCCGCTATGGCCATAGCTTTGCACCGAAGCGCTTTTTGCTGCCGGACTGCTCTCTGCTGCCCTGATGGTGGGTTTATCAAACCCCAGGGCTCTGCGGTTTTGGTTGCCGGCATACTGGGTGCGGGTAAACTCTTTTATTGTTTCTGGTTTAATATAATCAATCCCGCCGTAGCTTCCTTCCTGCAGGAGCATTTGCATAAAAACAGCCAGGTCGGAGGCATTGGAAAACAGCCCCGCGTGGCCGGCTACTCCTCCAAGCATAGCTGCTGTGGGATCGTGCACGTAGCCTCTTATATTTTGCCGGCGAAAAAGGGTGTCGTGCTCACTGGGAACAATACGCGCACTTTCAAAGTTATATAGTGGGTTAAACCCCATGGTGCGCAAACCCAAAGGCTTAAAAAAAAACTCAGAGAGGTAGTTGTCGAGGCTGATGCCCTCTATGTTGTTGACCATTTCGGCAAAAAGAATAAATCCTAAATCCGAATAGATATATCTTTTGCGGTTGAGTAAATCTGATTCCAGGAGATAATGGAAAATGCTGTCCCTGTAATTTTTATGCAGAAATAGGTTTTCGGCCACCTGCACCGTGAAATCGGCTGTTTGTTTGTTGTGGTAAAATCGTTTGGCAGGAGCTCCCTCTTCCAGTGTGTTAAGGTAGAAGGGAATCCAGGAACGTAAGCGTGACTGATGGGCCAGAACTTCCCTGATGTTCAGATTTTCCTTGTTGGTGCCCCGTGCCACGGGCAAATAAAGCCCAAGGGATTGGTCAATATCGAGCTTCCCCTGATCAACCAGTCGCATCATGGCACTGGTAGTTCCCACAACTTTCGTGAGAGAGGCCAGGTCGTAAATATCCGAGTTTCTAACCCTCGCTTTTTTATCATAGGTATGGTGGCCAAAAGATTTCTTGTAAATCATGGCTCCATCCTTTATAATTGCCACCTGACAACCCGGATATGCCATTTCTTTTATACCATTGAGGGCAATGCTATCAACCCTTTGCAGCATTTCAGGGTTTACACCCACGTCTTCGGGGTTCATGTATTTTATTCTTAGTCCCCCCGGGGTGTTAATGCCTGTGTAGATTGGAAAATAAGGCAGAATAGAAACCGGCAGGCGGCCCCTGGCGGGCAATGCCCCGAAAATTACCTGTGCGGATGCTTCTTCGAAGTCGCGTCCGTCCTGGTAAGAAACCATGATAGCCTGTGCATTCATTAGTTCACGGCCAAAGGCTTGCAGGCTGTAAGGATTGGCAAATACATTTAACACCACATTGTTGATTTGCGAGAGCTGGTTTACCAGGGAAATGGTCTGGGAATTTATTCCGTAATTTCTTGCCGGCACCATACTGTTGTTCTGCACCGATACTATCACCAGGTTATAGTCCGACAATTGTCTTAGGATAGCCTCTGCCTGCTGGGCATTATGGTTTTTGGGAATGCTGTACATGCCCACCTGATGATAGTTGTTGAGCATGGACTGGAAGGGGTTTTCCACCGATGATCCTATGCTCAGTGTGGCTACTTTTAAGGTGTCGAGACGACGCAAGGGAAGAAGGTCGTTCTCGTTCTGAATTACTGTAATTGCAGCTTCTGCCAGCCTGCGGTTTATTTTATGTACCCTGGGGGCATTCAAATCCTGGTAAAGGTTATGCGGATAAATAAACCTGCCTCTTGCCAGTCCGGCCATCTCTTTAAAGTACAGTACCTTTTTGCATTTGTGATTGATAAATTCCTCGCTGATTTCGCCCCTGTCCATAGCTTTTTTTATATTGTCAATAGCCCTTGGAACATTTTCGGGCATAAGCAGGATGTCGTTTCCGGCCAGCAAGGCCTGTATTTCCAGTTGGTCGCGGTGGTAGAAGTCCACCACACCTTTCATGTTGAGTGCATCGGTAATCACCAGGCCGTTGAAGCCCATTTCATGCTGCAGCAATTCGGTAACAATAGGGTAGGAGAGGCTTGATGGCATCCCGGGGGTGCTGTCCAGGGCCGGCACATTCAGGTGGGCCGTCATCACCGAACGCAGACCCTGATCTATAAGGTGCCTGAAGGGAAATATATGTACCGAATCGATTTCCTGGTAGGGATGCTGAATCACCGGCAGGGTGTAATGCGAATCCAGATCGGTATCTCCGTGGCCGGGGAAATGCTTGGCACATGCTATGATGCCTGCATCCTGCATGCCCATCATCATGGCAATACCTTTACGGGCCACGTTATAGCGGCATTCGCCGAAGGAGCGTGAGTTGATAACAGGGTTGGCTGGATTAGAGTTTACATCTACAACAGGAGAAAAGTTAATATGTATGCCCATTCTCCTTGCCTGCCATCCCATTTCCAGCCCCAGTTCATATATAAGTCTTTCGCTGCTTATAGCACCCAGAGTCATCTGTCGTGGAAAAGCAATGGTGCTATCAAGGCGCATGGCCAATCCCCAT
>SLOR01000032.1 GCA_007132395.1 Bacteroidales bacterium | reverse complement strand
TTTTGCTGGGAATTCCTGTTATGTTATCCGAATTTGTAATCGGCCGCAAAACTAAAAGCAATGCCTTCGGAGCCTTTAAAAAGCTTGCACCTGGCAGTGCGTGGCCCGTGGTAGGTATAATGGGTATTGTGGCGGCTTTTGTTATTCTTGCTTTTTACAGTACCATCGCCGGTTGGACCCTTCACTACGTTTATTTATCACTTACAAATGCTTTCCAGGGAAAAGGAACTTCTGAACTTACCCATATTTTTGAGCAGTTTATGGTATCTGGAGGCTTACCCCTAATGTGGCAGCTGGTATTTATTATCCTTACAGCAGTAATCATTCTGTCGGGAGTAAAGCATGGCATTGAAAAGTATTCAAAAATTTTGATGCCTTTTTTATTGGTACTTCTTATAGCCCTCTCTGTACGTTCCATTACCCTTCCCAATTCTATGGAAGGAATAAGCTTTTTATTCCGGCCCGACTTCAGTAAAATTGATGCAGGGGTTATCCTTAGTGCACTGGGGCAGGCATTTTTCTCCCTAAGTATAGGTATGGGAGCCTTGATAACCTATTCGTCTTATTTTCCCAAAGAAACCAACCTGTCCAATACCGCATTTGAGGTAAGTATTGCAGATGTAATCATTGCTATTCTGGCAGGTATAGCCATTTTTCCCGCCATGTTTTCCCTGGGCATGCAGCCAGAGGAAGGCGGACCGGGCCTGATTTTTATGGTGCTTCCCAATGTATTTCAACAAATCCCGGGTGGTTATTTTGTTTCACTGGCCTTTTTTATTTTACTTGCCATAGCTGCCCTCACCTCTTCCATCTCCATTATGGAAGTTGTGGTAGCATACCTGGTAGAGGAATTCAGGATGAAAAGAAAGCATGGAACTATCATTACAGCTGTTGCTGCTGCCTTTGCAGGTGTTTTCTGCACACTGTCGTGGAGCACATTTGAGGGCGTAACCATTGCTGGCCGAAATATTTTTGATACCCTTGATTTTACGGCCTCCAATATTCTGCTGCCATTAGGTGGGTTGCTTATTGTTTTGTTTGTGGGCTGGTATATGACATCAGCTGAAGTGGAAGAGGAGCTATCCAACGGCGGAGCATTTAAAATCAGGCTGTTCAATGCCTTCAGGTTTATTTTGCGGTTTATTGCACCCATTGCTATCGCGATTATTTTTCTCAACGGAATAGGAATCATAAAAACCATCTAAAAAAAACAAACACATGACACCATTTCTGGATCAGTTAAATCATTGGATAACCCTATATAACGATTATGTTGGCGGGTATCTGTTATTGGCTCTTTTGTTGCCTACGGGGATTTATTTTGCCTTTAAGCTGAATTTTCTTCATATTCGCAAATTTCGCCATGCCCTGCATGTTGTTTCAGGGCGTTTTTCCAAAAAGGGAGATGCGGGCGATATTAACCACTTTAAAGCACTTACCACTGCGCTTTCGGCCACCGTGGGTACGGGAAACATTGTAGGTGTTGCCCTGGCCATTTACCTGGGAGGCCCCGGGGCTATCTTCTGGATGTGGATTACAGGCTTTTTCGGGATGATGCTTAAACTCGTGGAGTGTACCCTGGCACTCAAGTATCGCAGATTTAACTCCGACGGTACTGTTTCCGGAGGACCCATGTATTATATGGAATATGGCTTGAAAGACAGATTGGGGAAACATGCCAAAACACTGGCCATTATTTTTGCCAGCGCGGCAGTTTTATGTTCGCTGGGTACCGGAAACATGGCCCAATCCAACTCAATGACTGATGTATTGCATACCAGTTACGGTACTTCTCACATGTGGGCAGGGTTAATAATCACAGCTTTTGTATTGCTTATCATTGTTGGTGGATTGAAACGTATTGCTGAAGTCACTTCACGTCTTGTCCCTTTTATGGCCATCGTATATTTTCTGGCTGCCATTTTGGTTATAGTACTGAATTATGATAAAATTGGCTCAAGCTTTTACCTTATTTTTCACGATGCCTTTACCGGTACTGCTGCCACAGGTGGGTTTGTTGGCTCGGCCTTTATCCTTACACTCACCATGGGGGTAAGACGAGGATTGTTTTCCAATGAGGCAGGGCAAGGTTCGGCACCCATGGCACACGCCGCTGCCAAAACACCTTATCCGCTAAGAGAAGGGATGGTGGCATCGCTGGAACCTTTTATTGATACTATTTTTATCTGTACCCTTACCGCTTTGGTAATTATCATGACCGGTGCCTGGGAAAGCGGTATTGCAGGTGTGGGTATGACCGTGATTGCATTTGAAACCGGTCTGGCCAAAATCAGCATGGGGCATCTTGCACCGCACATTATTTCTATCGGACTGCTGTTGTTTGCTTTTTCAACCATTATCAGTTGGTCGTATTACGGTTCAAGAGCTGCCAACTACCTGTTTGGTGAAAGAGCCATCAAGCCTTATTATTATTTGTATGCTTTATTTGTATTTTTTGGCTCGGTTTGGGGACTGGATTTGGTATGGAGCTTTGTAGATATGGTAATCACTTTTATGACTATTCCCAACCTTATTGCCATCTTCCTACTTACACCTGTAATACAGAAGGAGGTGAAAGAGTATTTCGGTACAGATCAATGGAAGAGTTGATGCTTTAAGGAGGACGTTAATAAATCATAGTACCCCGCAATGCGAAACAAATGTAAATTTGCAGTAGCTTTGCGGGGTTTTTAAATGAAATAAATAAAATCAGGCACCGCAATAAAACAAGCTGCATGATTGTTATACCTTCAGTAATCACCTATACTTTACAATAGAATGACCTTTCCTCGATTTATCATTGGTTGCATGCTTTTGTTGCTTTCAGCTTTACCCTTAGTGGGGCAAGCCCAGGACCGGCAAAAAACCACCCGTGTTGATTTGATAAGGGCCGACGACATACGGTTCGACCGGGAAATTGCCCCCGATGCACGACGTTTGATAGGAGATGTGAAATTCCAGCACGATGATGTGCTTATGTATTGCGACAGCGCATACCAGTTTACACAGGCCAACCGCTTCAACGCCTATGGCAATGTACATATCCAGGTAAGTGATAGTTTGGAAATATTTGGCGATAAGCTTTACTACTCCGGCAATACACGCATTGCCGAGCTGCACGGCAATGTGAAAATGATCGACAACCAGATGACCCTTACCACCCAGCATCTCTACTACAACCTGGAAACCAACACAGCCAATTATATTGATGGGGGTAAAATTGTTGATGCTGAGAATACCCTTACAAGCATCTGGGGTTTCTATTATGCCGATGAAAAAAACTTCTTTTTCAAAGACAGTGTAAAGCTTGAGAATCCGCAATATGTTATGAATTCTGATACGCTACGCTACAATACCTATACAGAAGTTGCGTACTTTTTTGGACCTACCACCATCGTTAGCGACGAAAATACCATTTTCTGTAAAAACGGGTGGTACGATACCCGCAATGATATTGCCCGGTTCAGCAAGGAAGCCTATTATACCAATGGCGAGCAGTACCTTTCGGGCGACAGCCTGTTTTACGACAGGAACCGGGGGTATGGAAAGGCCACCAATAACGTGATGCTGAAAGATTCTGTGCAGAATACCTTCATTACAGGCGAGCTGGCTGAACATTTTGAACGCGAACACCTCTCTGAGGTTACCCGCCGGGCTGTGCTTACGGTTGTTTCACAGAACGATTCCTTGTTTCTACATGCCGATACACTGCGCTCCATTCATGATGAGGAAAACGACAGAAGAATTCTGTTTGCCTATCAAAAGGCCAAGTTTTTTCGCCACGACCTGCAGGGATTGAGCGATTCTATCGTTTACAACTTTTCCGACTCCACTGTTTATATGTATCACAATCCGGTAATATGGTCTGAAAATCATCAGCTCACAGCCCAGCGAATGGAGATTAAAACCGCCGACGAAAACCGTATGGAATCCATCCACTTGTTTGATGCCTCATTTATCGTTTCTATGGAAGACTCCTCGGCCTTCAATCAAATCAAAGGGCGAAATATTGTGGGGCATTTCAGGGATAACGAACTATGGAAAATTGACGTTTTCGGTAATGGTGAAGCCTTATACTATGTTCGCGATGAGCATGAAGAAATCTTCGGGGTTAATAAATCGCTTTCGTCCGACATAACAGTTTACCTGGAAGAGAATGCTGTAAGCCGCATTGTTCTGCATACCAATGCCGATGCCAACTTATTTCCTCCCAATGAATTGCCCCATGATGAGCGTTTCCTGCAAAATTTCAGATGGATTACCGATAAACGACCCGATAAAAAGGAGGATATTTTTGTTTGGTAAGCCCTGGCAGAGGTTAATTCTTTTTTTCAACAAGATCCAATAACAATATGATAAAATTTCATCCTTTCACCCTCGATAATGGATTAAGATTACTGGTACATCAGGATACGAGTACCCCAATTGTAGCAGTGAATATTCTTTACGGGGTGGGGGCAAGAGATGAGCACCCGGAGAAAACCGGTTTCGCACATCTTTTCGAACATCTTATGTTTGAAGGGTCTGCCAATGTTTCCGACTACGACAATGCCCTGCAGCTTGCCGGAGGTGAAAACAATGCATTTACCTCCAACGACATTACCAATTATTACCTTACCCTTCCCAGGCAGAATATTGAAACCGCGCTGTGGCTGGAATCGGACAGGATGATGCAACTTGCCTTCTCGGAGGAAAAGCTTCAGGTCCAGAAGAATGTTGTCTCTGAGGAGTACCGGCAGAGTTATCTGAATCAGCCTTACGGCGATGTGTGGGCCTTGCTGCGGTCACTGGTTTACAAGATGCATCCTTATCAGTGGCCAACCATCGGTAAAAGTATTGAACATGTGCAAAATGCAGACCTGCAACAGGTAAAGGACTTTTTCTACACCTATTATCGACCTAATAACGCCATTATGACCCTGGTGGGCGATCTGGAACCGACAAAAGCTTTTGACCTGGTAAAAAAGTGGTTTGGCGATATTCCGGCAGGAGCCACAGTATCAAGAAATCTTCCGGCAGAGCCCGAGCAAATACAAGAACGCAGGCTTGTAGTGGAAAGAGATGTACCCTTTGATGAAATATACCTGGCTTTCCCTACGGGTGCAAGGCTGGATGATAATTTCTTTACCTCCGATTTGCTTACGGATATCCTTGCCGGGGGGCACTCTTCACGGCTTATGGAAAACCTGGTAAAGGGGAAGAAAATCTTCAGCGAATCCAATGCCTGGATAACAGGAAGTATTGATAAGGGATTTTTGGTAGTAATGGGCAGGCTCCATAAGGGGCAAAGCCCACAAGCCGCAGAGGAATGTATATGGGAGGAGCTGGATAAACTAAAAACTCAATTAATCCCCGATAAAGAGCTTCAAAAAATAAAAAACAAGATTGAAGCTACCAATGTATTTTCTGAAGTGGGTATCCTGTCTCGTGCTATGAACCTGGCATGGTATGAATTTCTGGGGGATGCCGACATGCTCAATCATCAGAATGAAAAATACTTTCATATCTCTGCTCAGCATCTGCAGGAAGAAGCCCGTCGGATTTTTTTACCTCAACGTGCATCCGTGCTGCACTATCTTGCCCAAAAATAGCAAAACCTATTAAAAATGAACAGAGCTGAAAGCCCCGAATTGAAACTGATTGAAAAAGTAAAATATCTCAAGCCTTCGCTTGACTGGCTGGCCAATGGTATTCCTGTTTACCTGCAAAAAGGAGGCGTACAGGAAATTGTAAAATTTGAGCTCGTATTTAAGGCAGGCAGCTATAACCAGTCGAAAACCCTCCAGGCTTTCGCTGCTGCCAACCTTTTAAAGAGTGGTACACGCAACTTGTCGGCAAGTCAAATCAACGAATCGTGGGATTTTTACGGTGCCTCATTGCAGGTAGATGCTCAGAAGGATATTATCAGCGTGGGGTTTGTGTGCCTTGCCAAACACCTTGAGCCTGTGCTGGATTTGTTGATGGAGATGATTACCGGCCCAATTTACCCGGAAGAAGAACTGGAGATATTCCTGAAAAACAGAAAGCAAAAACACCTTGTAAATGCACAAAAAGTGCAATATATGGCCCGGGCAGGGTTTATGGAACTACTCTACGGGAACTATCATCCCTATGGGAAGAGGTTGTTAGACAAGGATTTTGATGCCCTGACTAAAAAAGATTTACAGCTTTTCCATAAACGGTTTCTGCATCCCGGAAACTGTACCGGCTTTGTGTCGGGAAACTTTCCGCAAAATATATTATTGCTCATGAACCGGGCCCTCGAAAAATACGCATGGGAAAGTGAAAAATTTACGGCCAATATTATATCAGAACCTGAAACAACCCTTGAGCAGAAACATTTTATCGCCAAAAAAGACGCAGTACAGTCGGCCATCAGGATGGGTAAGCTAATCATTAACCGTGAGCATCCCGATTACCATAAACTTGCTATTACCAATACCCTGCTGGGAGGATTTTTCGGCTCGCGCCTAATGCGCAATATCAGGCAGGATAAAGGTTTTAC
>SLOR01000101.1 GCA_007132395.1 Bacteroidales bacterium | reverse complement strand
GCTTATTCTTCGCTTCCTTCTTCCTCTTTTGCTTTTTCTTCTGCTTCTCTTCTTCTTTCTTCAAGAATTTCCTGTCTTCTTCTATCGCGAAGCAGTTCTCTAACGTGTGCCTGCAATTCCTGGTCAGTACGGTATTCATTCAACACTTCCTGGTAAGAAGTAGTAGAGAAGCCTCTTTCTTCGAGAACAACAGCAATCATTCCTTGCTGGTCTCTTTGGATTTGGCTTATCTGAGGCCCTAACTGGTTAAAGGCATCGATTTCTTCATCGGTAAAAGCACCGCCCTGCAGGGCACCAATCTGGTTGGCGCGGGCAATCTGGTTAAATCTTTCCAGGGTAAGACCAAACTGTTCAACAGTTTCTGTCATTCTTTCCTGTGTTTGTCTCGACAGACCGCTTATTTCCTGGTTGGCGTCAAAGAAGTTGAGAAGGACTTCGTCGGCAAAGGCGAAAGTTTTTTCTTCGTCTTCTGGTTGGTCGGTATCAGCAAAGGCGCTAACTGGCTGAATTACCAGTATAGCAAAAGCAAACAACATTGCTGAAGCAATAAAATTCATTTTTTTGTTGTTCAAAAGCATAATTTTGGTTTTTTAAAAAAAGTAATCTGTTGGTTAAAAATGTTTTGGGGTTACAAAAGTACAAAAACTAGTCCAAAAAGCCTACCATAAAAATTTTGAAATTGCTCGTCGGGGTGCTGCACATAAAACCAATCAGCCATTTTTTGCAAATTTTATTCGGCAAAGCATTTCTTTCCCGGAGTCAAAGCCCTCATTTACAAGACTATTAAAGTTTTATAATTAAGTAATAATTATTCAACCGTTGCTAACCGAAGGCTTACAGGAGATTCATAAACAAACGGTTTTGTTTTGGGCTATTCATCAAAGTGTACCAACACCTTATAAATTATTTCAAGGATTAATCGCTGGTAATTTCCAGTTCAAAAGCATATGCTGCCGAAGCTTCACACATAATCGAAAGTCCTTGCTGCTCAATTTCAGTACCATCTGCAAAAAACTCCTTGCCATCCCATATTCTGTCTTTACCATATACGGAGAATGGCTGCTGCACATTCATCAATTCCCATAAATCATTGGGAAACTGAATGCTTAGGCGAATGGGATTTTCTTTATGAAAATTTGCCACTACAAGAAAAGCCTTCTTTCCCAGATACCGCACGAATGTATAAACTGCCGACCCGTTAAAATTATCACTTTCGGGGTTGCACCACATCAAATCGTAGAAATCTCCTTTGGAGAAAACCTCATGGCGGGAAACATTCAACAATGCTTCATAAAAATTCCGGATTCTATGCTCCTGCTCATTCATGAGGGCTCCGTCAAACTTTCCTTCATTGGCCCATTTGAGCCATTGCGTCATGCTGCAGTAATCAAAAATGCTGGTACGCCCATCATCTGTACTGAAGCCACTGGCTCCGGCAGCGGGCTCACCGCACTCCTGCCCGTTGTACACCATCACAGGTCCTGTATGCATCAGGGCTGCCACAGCCATAGCAGGTATTCCCCGACGCGCATCGCCTGCAAACTGCTTAGAAGCAATACGCTGCTCGTCATGGTTCTCTATAAATCGAAGCATATGGGCATCCAGCCCGTTCAGACTTTTCCAAACAGCGGAAATTTGCCTTGCAGGAGTTTCGCCGCAAACAACAGCCCGCAGTGTATCGTACAAACCCATTTTGTCATATAAATAATCAAATTTCCCTTTTTCAACATATTCCTGATAAGCCGGCGGATTATAGATTTCGGCGATAAACAGGACTTTGGGATACTTCTCCTTTACCTGTGGGATAACCCAGTTCCAGAACTCCACTGGAACCATTTCGGCCATATCGCAGCGGAAGCCATCAATGCTTTTCCCGGCCCAGAACATCAGGATGTCGCGCATTTTGTACCAGGTATCGGGTGCGGGATAAAAATGGGTTTCATCGTTTTGCAGGTAGTTCACCCCATAATTAAGTTTTACGGTTTCGTACCAGTCATGCATATGGGGAGCATTGGATAGCCGGTTGTTCCCCGTCACTTTGGCAGGTTTTTCATGGTAGGAAGACACTCCGGAGTCCTTTACATATGGCAGATTATAAAGCTCCGGGGGCAGCTGCAACTCCTGTCCCGGCAGGTAGTAGAAGTTGTTGGAAGCCAGGAAGGCTGCTTCTGCATTATCATGCTCCCCCAGGTCATTCACTCCCTCAGGCCGCGCATCGGAAGCGTATTGCCGTGCTACGTGGTTAGGAACAAAATCCATGATGACCCCCAGGCCGGTTTTTCTGCACCTTTCCACAAGGGATTCAAACTCGTGCATGCGACGGGGGATATCTTCAGCCAAGTCGGGGGCGATATCGTAATAATCCTTTATGGCATAAGGAGAGCCCGCCCTTCCCTTCACCACCAGGGGATTGTCGGCAGGGATGCCATACTGCGAATAATCGGTGCAGGTGGCATGTTCCAGCAAGCCAGTAAACCAGATATGGGTAGCCCCAAGCTTCCGGATTTCTTCCAGTGCTTTTTCGGTAATCTTATTGAGCTTGCCACAGCCATTTTCTTCCAAAGTGCCGTGGGAGCTATTGGTTGGGTTATAATTGGAGAAAAGCCTGGGAAGAAGCTGATAGATTACAATGCGGGATGGTGACAGTTCTTTGTTTTGCATAAGGATGAGACTTTGGGTGAACAAACCTGTGCGCTTTGAAAACCCGGCACATAAAAATCTACACCAATATAAGCATTCATTGGTTATCCTCAAAAAAATCATCAGAAAAGCCCATGAGGTAAAGATTTTGGGTAGCTCGGGTAAGGGCGGTGTACAGCCATCGGTAATAAGCCGTATCGGGTTTGTTTTCGGGGATGTAGCCCATTTCCACGAAAACATTCTCCCATTGCCCGCCCTGGGCTTTGTGGCAGGTAAGGGCATAGGCAAATTTCACCTGCAGGGCATTTACATAAGGGTTCTTTTTCATGAGGGCCATCTTTTTTCGCTTATTGGGCTCATCCTCATAATCCTTCTCCACCTCTTCCCACAGTTTTTTCATCTGAGCAAAACTCAATGCCGGGCCTTCCACCGTGAGGGTATCCAGAAACACAACCACATCCAGTTCGGGTTCATCAGGATAATCAATCATGCGGATGCTTACCTGGGCAAACCGAAAGCCATAGAATTCCTCAATGCGCTGAATTCGTCTGACTTCAACTATATCGCCATTGGCAATAAAGGCATTGTTGGCTTTATCCTGCAGCCAGAAATAGTTGTTTTTCACTACCATGAGTAAATCACCGGCGCATAATTCGTCTTCCTGAAACAGCACCCGCTGGCGGATATGCTGATTATACAGGTTGGCTCTTTTGTTGCTGCGGCACACTACGATGGTGTCGCTGAAGTTGCGGGAAGAAAAGGCATCATTGATATAATCGGCGGTTTCAGGGCCCTGCAGGCGGCGTATATCATTGAAATCTTCCAGAGAAAACTTCAGCTGACTTACTTTTTTTGCCCCCAGGATTTTCCTGACAGATGTAGCATTATGGAGGATGCCGCTTTCTGCTTCCTGTCGTACCACCTCTTGCAATTCGGCCGACCAGACATTGAGATGGTAGGAGGATTTCAGGAAGGATAAGTCAAGTGCAGGACTTTCCATGCTCTGTACCGGGGGCAGCTGCGCGGTATCGCCCATGAGAATGAGTCGGCAGTTGTCGCCACTGTAAACGTAGCTAATAAGGTCGTCCAGCAGGCTGCGTGAGCCAAAGAAAGAGGAATCTTCCTTGTTATTCACATCAGCAATCATAGATGCCTCATCCACTACGAACAGCGTGTTTACATGCTTATTGGGCAAAAGTTTAAAGCCCAGTCCTCCCTGATCTGCATCAGAAAGCCGGTAAATTTTCCGGTGGATGGTAAAAGCAGGTTTCCCCGAATAGGCCGATATCACCTTGGCTGCCCTTCCGGTAGGTGCCAGCAGTACACTTTGGGCTTTTAAATGTGGCAGCACATTTACCAGGTTAGAAATAAGCGTGGTTTTACCTGTGCCGGCATACCCCTTGAGTACAAACAGCGAATTTACCTCAGGCGTAATGAGAAATTCCGACAACTTCTCAATCATAGCATACTGATCGGGAGTGGGCTCATAAGAGAACTCCCTGAGGAAAATTTCAGTAAACTGTCCGGCACTTATCATGTTTGGAATCGTCAGAAGGGATATCCAATCCCCAGGTTCAGGTTATAATCGCGGAATCGTGGCCAGGCCGAAATCCATTGATTGCCCGAGGGCAGTGCAGGATCTTTTAAGGGTACAGCAGCATCCACACGCAACACAAAGAAGTTAAAATCGAGGCGTACTCCCAGCCCAGCGCCAAGGGCTATATCGTTGACAAAGTCAGGAAAGCGGAAGGCTCCTCCCGGAAACTCTTCATTGCTACGCACAAACCACACATTACCGGCGTCAACAAAAAAAGCTCCGTGCCATAAACTATATAACCGGAACCGGTATTCGGCGCTGGCTTCCAGCTTCACATCGCCGTAGCGGTCGAAGCGGACCTCGTCGGTACCGCTGTAGCTTCCCGGCCCCAGGGAGTAAATGCGCCAGGCACGTATGCCATTGGCACCCCCCGCATAATAACTCTTGATAAAGGGCAGCACATCCACATTGCCATAAGGCACACCCAAACCTCCCATAAAGCGGAATGCCAAGGTCTGCCGCTCATCAAAAACCCTGTAAAAACGGAAATCGGCATCCCCTTTCAGAAACTGAGAATAGGGAATATTGAAGACATTGTAACTGCCAAACTCATCTCTTGTAAGCCCGATGCCATCAGCAACAAGATTCAGAAGGTTTCCGGCCGATTCAAAATTGGCACGCAGGTAAAAAAAGTCGCCCAGCTTGCCCAGTTCCTGGGTGTTGTGTATGTAGGAATATTTCGTCCCCAGAATAAAGTGGTCTCTGAAACGACTCAGTATAAAAGGGTTGGCATCGGGGATATTGGCTCTTAGTATAGAATCGTTGAATACCCTGATAGAGCTTATCTCCAGGGGATGGATAAAATGACGTTTCTGCGGGGTTTCATTCCATTCGAAACCGTAACTCAGATTGAGAACGTAGCGGGTATAGTCGGGTCGCTGACGATAATTGACACCTGTGAGTATGGTACTTTTGGGGCGTGCATTGCGCGATAGCCGCTCGATGGAAAAGGGAAGAATGAGCTTGGGAAAATCGATGCCGGCTTCCACACCCAATTCCAGGGTGTTGAATGGCAATCGCTGAAATACCTCATCGCGCCGCCCTTCGCCGGTAACCTCCAGGGCTCCTTTGAACCTGAGGTTGAATATTTCGGCTCCCCTGAAAACATTGCGATTCTGGAAAAGAATATTGCTTGCCACACCCAGATTTCCCGCCGTATTTAATCCCTCTGCTTCTATAGTAAAAGCATTGGCGGCCGATCGGTTGAGCTGCACACGTGCATCCAGAAACCCCAGCGTGTCAGAAGGACTGCCTTCACCGGGCTCTAATGATTCAGAAAAGTTAAGATTTATGTACCTGTAATTGCGCATGCCCGACAAAAAAGAGTAAGTATGCTCCACATCTCTGAGGCGGAAAAACTCACCCGGGCGTAAAGCAATATGATCTGACACTACGGAAGGCTTTATTCTCAGCGGCCCGTCATGCAGAAACATATATTCGTACGAAGTATCGGCGCGCCTTCTGCTCTTCATATAAAGCGTCGTATCGTTTCGGGGAGAGTCGGCCCTGAGGGCAGAGAACTCGGGCAATATCATTACCTTGTCAACAATATAACGCCTGTGGCGCATTTCCATCACCGAATCGCGCACCCCGGGCACCTGCGTTACAGGATTGTTCACTATCATTTCAATGTTTACCTGATGGCTGTTGAGGTTGCTGTCAACCTGGAAATGTACAAAGTCTCTCGAAAACTGGAAGAAACCCTTGTTTCTTAAATCGCGGGTAATGCGGATACGCTCCTGCTGCAGCTTTTCTTCGTCATACTTTTCTCCCTGTTCAATCAAAGTTTCCGGTGTGTCTTCCATAACATACTTTTCCAGAAACGGATCCTTTACTGCATAGCTCATCTGCTTTACAGTATAGGGTTGATTCCCTGTAACATGATAGGTAACCCACGCGCGCCGGCGCCTCAGGGTTTCTTCGAAGTCCACTTCGGCATTAAAATACCCTTTGGAGGAAAGATAAATCTGAAACTGCCTCACGGTGTTTTCGGCCATGGAGGGTTCATAAATCACCGGAGGCTCGCCAATGGTATTTTTCAACCAGCTTTTAAAGCCGGTTTCCCTTCCACGGTCGGCCAGCTGGTACATGTTAAGGTGAAAACGGTAAAAGCCAAAGATGCGGCGGTTGGGCCGCTGCCTGATATAGGTGCGCAAATCGCTCTTACTAATATCTGCATCCTCAATTTCAATGCGGTTTCTGTTAAGCAGGTGCTGCCCCTCGGGCAATCGCCGGGTGGGGTTACATGAACCCAGCAAAATCATCAGAAACAAAAAAAGTGT
>SLOR01000301.1 GCA_007132395.1 Bacteroidales bacterium | reverse complement strand
CCATACAGGATGCCGAACGTGATGTACTGCTGGAAGGCATTGCCATTGGCGCACGCTTCCAGCTCAACAACCTCAGGTTCAGTCCCGGCAGCGCGGAGATACCCACCGAGGCCTTACCCGAACTGGACAGACTTATCAACCAGCTGCGTCAGAACCCCAATGTACGCATCCGCCTGGAAGGCCATTCCGACGGTGCCGAGGCGCTTGATTATGCCAACATATCAACAAGCAGGGCAGAAGCCGTGATGCGCTATATGATTCAAAACGGATACTCCAATATTGAGTACACCGGCCTGCGCGACTCACAACCCGCGGCACCCAGCGATACCGAAGAAAACCGCCGCAGAAACCGCAGGGTGGAGATTATTGTGGTGGATAGGTAGGTTTTAAGTTAGTTATTAGTTATTAGGGGTTAGTGATTATCCGCACTCTTTGCCACAAGGTTTCTTTGAACTGTTTTTAACATAACCCTCCCCCGGCCCCTCCCTACGAGTAAGGAGGGGTGATACAGCAGTAGAAGCATGGGCTTTAGAAGCAAAATATCATGTTTTGTATTATGGGTAGCTGCATAAGAAAAAATTCAAGCTTGCACCCTTCCCCTCCCTGCTCGTAGGGAGGGGTGCCCGCAGGGCGGGGTGGGTCATATTTGTGAAAAAAAGACGTAGATTTTTTGTAATTTAGCGGTAATGGGTCGTACAATCGGCCCGGAAGTTCTGTGATCTGATTATTCCTGATGATGTTTAATAAAAGTCTTACACATACACCTTTTGCCATTGCAGTACTATTTCTGCTGAGCCTGGCTTTTACTTCCTGTGATAAAGAGCACGAGTTTGCTTTTGAGCTGGACGATTTGCTGGATACGCCCTGGGGCATTCCGCAAGTAGTAGAACCAGGCATGGGCGACATGAACCTGGATGCACCCACCATTTTTTATGCAGACGGCCATATGCAGATAGGCCCCGGACGGTATGATTTCTGGAGCATGCGCGACTCGCGCAGCCTGCTGGTTGAACAGGCCCAGGAAATCTGGTTTATCATCGACCTTACCAGCCAGCGATTGTATGTGGAAAAAACCCGGCAAACCGATGGCATGTTCCTGGGCAAGTTTATGTACTATCCCATGGATGAATAAAAGGGGTTCTCCAAAGCCTGTTATATCAACATTTATCGTTATTTACACAAAAAAAATGTGTAGGTTTGTTATGTAAGTTAAACGGATAGCTGCATATATGGCCAACGCAAAAAAGTTCGGAACCTTCAGTGGGGTGTTTACCCCTTCTCTACTTACCATTTTAGGGGTTATCATGTACCTGCGTCTGGGCTGGGTTGTCGGGCAGGCAGGCCTAATCTACACCCTGGGGATTATTCTGATTGCCCATGTAATATCCGTTACCACTGGCCTTAGCTTATCTTCCATCGCCACCGACAAAAAAATCAAAGCCGGAGGGATTTATTACATGCTTTCCCGCAGCCTGGGGTTACCCATTGGAGGGGCCATTGGAGCCACCATTTTCCTGGCCACAGCCCTGAGTATTGCCTTGTATGTAGTGGGTTTTTCCGAAAGTTTCCTTTCAGTGGATATTATCAGGAATACCCTTGGGTTGGAGGCTGATGTAAGAGGAATCAGGATAGCCGGCAGTGCCATTATCATACTGTTAACTATCATTGCATTTATAAGTACTTCCCTGGCCATTAAGGTACAGTACCTTGTACTTACGGCCATTGCCCTTTCGCTGGCCTCTATCTTTGCCGGACTTTTCATCAACACAGGCATTGAAGTAACAACTCCTTCCATCAGTCCGATGCCCTCCGCGCCTTCTGTGGACGTATTATTTGCCATTTTCTTCCCCGCGGTAACAGGATTCACCGTGGGAGTAGCCATGTCGGGCGACTTGAAAAATCCGAAAGTATCCATACCCAAAGGCACCTTGCTGGCCATTTTTACAGGTCTGATTGTTTATGCAGGCCTTGCCATAGGCTTTGCACTCTTTGTTGACAGAGAGCTGCTGCTGCATGACTCAGCTTTTTTGCTCAAGGTGGCCTGGATTCCGGTACTGGTAATTGGTGGTATCTGGGGCGCTACCTTATCTTCCGCCCTTGGAGGAATCCTTGGGGGGCCACGTATTATGCAGGCACTGGCAAAAGATAAACTGGCCCCGCACCTTTTAAGCAAAGGCTATGGGGTAAACAATGAACCCCGTATTGCCATTATCTTCACCTTTTTTATTGCATGGGCCGGAATCCTGTTGGGCGATCTGAACTCCATCGCCAGGGTGGTGTCAATGTTTTTCATTGCAGCTTATGGTTTTATCAACCTTGCCTTTGCCCTTGAGAGCTGGGCCAGCACCGACTTCAGACCATCATTCAGGGTTCCCCGCTGGGTAGGGTGGCTGGGCTTCGCGGCCAGTATCATGGTAATGATGCAGATTGACATTCTTGCCATGTTCATCGCCTTTATCCTCATCTGGTTTACCTGGTTTTTGATGAAAGCAAGAGAACAAACCCTGGATCGTTCAGATGATGTATGGCAGAGTGTATGGTCGAGCGTGGTGCGGCATTCCATCCATAAAATGGACGCCCGGGGCATTCAGGAGCGCAACTGGAAGCCCAACATCATGCTTTTCAGCGGCAACCTGCAAACCCGTCCGCATCTGATAGAACTGGGGCAGGCCCTCATTGCCAGCCATGGCCTGCTTACCATCATCAACCTCAGGCAATACGCCCCGGGAGAAAAAGCCCGCCCGCGTTTCAACCAGAACCAGCAAACCACCGAGAGCGATAGCAACAAAGGAATTTTTACCCGTGAATACTTTTGCCACGATATTTACCACGGCATTGAAAACCTGGCCGAGAATTATGGCTTTGCCGGCGTAGAACCCAATACCGTACTCATGGGGTGGACCCGTGAAAACGTGGGAAGGGAAAGATTTGCCAAACTGCTCAAACACCTCATTCAGCTGGACCTTAACGTTCTGCTCATGGATTACGACCAAAAGAAAGGGTTTGGCAAACGCAACACCATCGATATCTGGTGGCGCGGCTCGGGCAATAACGGCAACCTGGCCATTCACCTGGTAAAATTCCTGTGGCTTTCCGACCAGTGGAAAGACAGTAAAACACGGCTGATGATAGAAAACCCCGTTAATGAAGAACGGGAAAACATCTACAACTTTGCAAGGGAAGTACTGGACAACCTTAGGGTCAATGCCGAGATAATTATCATCAACAACGAAATTGAGAAAAAACCTTTCTACGATATTATCCGTGCTGAATCCAGTGAATCGGATATAATATTTATGGGTATTCCTGACATTGAGGATGGCAAAGAGGTTGAATTTATGGAACAAACGCATGCTCTTTGCGCCGACCTGGGCACCGTCGTTTTAATAAAAGCCTCCACCCTTTTTAAAAGACTGAATATCGGGATTAAAACCCATTCGCAATACAGCCTGTTGCCCGGCACTCAGCCTGCACATATCAGGAATCCTGAATCGCATCCTGAAATTGTGTGGCCCCAGAATCCGGAAGCAGCTGCCTTTGCCAGGGAGTTTTTTGAAAAAACCCGTGATATTAGCTATGAAGCACAAATAAAAGGGTTTGGAAAAGTACTCAATCAATACGCGCAAATTCTTGAAAATGCCCAAAACAGGGTAAATGCCACTTTCAGCATCATAGAAAAAAAGCTGGCAGAGCAGCAGGAATCTGTTAGTAATATGGATAACTACACCGTGTTTTTCAAACTTACCAACAATACTTTTACACGTTACGAACAGATACTGCTAAGCCTCAGAGATCAGTTACTGGAAGAACAGCAGAAAAACCTCGAAGTACTTTTCAATGGATTCCATACCCGCTATGAGGCCTTCCTTGACAGTCTGCCAGAGAAACTACAGATTGCAATGCAGCCGGATAGACTCAGTCCCTCGCCAGGAGATGGTGTTGCAATTCGCCTTTTTAAATGGCGTAAACGCCTAAAAGGTAGAGAGAATGCTACCCAGACTATCCGCATCAAAAAACTCATCCGTAAATATTATCCCCACACCTGGTATTTAATCAACAAGGGTCTGTGGCAAAAATTTTCAGGACTGAGTTTGCAATACCTCATTGAGCAACACAAAGCATTTAATCAGTTGCGCGACAGCATGCAGCATATCAGCAACCAGGTTACACAATCTGACGATACACCACAGTTGCTGCAGACAGAAAAACAGAAAATAGACAAAGTTTTTACCGGGTTGAGAAGCTTCCTGCTTGAAGCCGATACGGTTTTTAATCATGTGGTGGAGGAAGAAAATACAAGAGCCATACAGGCCATTTGCCTTGCCCTGGATCAGGTGGATATTAACGCGGGAATAAAAAAACAAAAGCCTGGACGAAAAGTCAAGAAACAAGAAATCCGGCAAATGGAAAGCCACCCCCAGCTATGGCGACAAAACCAGATGCTGCAAATTAATTTCAACATCCTTGAGTTAATCCTTTCCTCGGTGGATTATAAAACCTGGTATTTTACCAATAATGCCATTGAGGAGCTGAAAAGTCTGGCATACAACAAGAAGTCTGTATGGGGAGGCGAATTGGCAGACCATATCAACCAATTTACAGACGAATGCATTCAGTGCATTAGTGTTGGCAAGCAACTGCCCACACCCGACTTTTCAACCGACATAAATACCGACCTGCACAGGAAAGTAAAAGACATTGAAGATTCTACCCTGGAAAGAATACAAACAGCCATAAGCAGGATTCCCAGTCATGTGGAGCTCATAAAAAGCCATGCTGCTGCAGACTTAACGGCGCTACAGCCGAAGCGTGAAGAAGTTGAAAAAGTTGAGGTATCACGACTTATTCATTTTATCCTGCAAAGCGACCTGATTACCCCCTTGCAGCAGAACCTGAAAAGCTTCACCAGTCATCTTATGGAGGATCAGCAGGAGCTCCTTGAAATAGCACGTCTTGTCCAAATCACCCTTACCCCTGACAAGGAGGAGCCGCAGCAACTTCCCTCTGCAGACTTTTTCCATGAGCAAAAACAAAGAACCGGGCAGCTTTTAGCCAAACTGCGCAACAGGGCTTTGGGCACACAAGACAAATTGCAGAGCACGCTCAACAAAACCTCACGCCAGTTGAGCCCCACTATTTTCCTAAAAACGGCCAACAACCTCAAACTATACGTAAAGAGCAAAGAAACGGAAATTGAGAAAGAAGGATGGATAAAGAAAAAGCTAAATGTTGTTTATGATTTTGGACGCCGTCAACTGGTAAAAATATGGTTTGATCGCAGCAGACGCATTGTGTATGCCCACAAAATCCGTGGCAAGCAAAAAGACAGGGTATTTCCGTTAAGTGATTTCCATGCGTTCAACGAAGCGGTTTCAGTAAAAAACCAGGTACTGGCTCATATACCCCCCTATTACCAGCAATTGTTTCTGCGAAAGAATAACTATTTTATGGATTTCTGGCATGGCAAGCCACAGGAACTGGATGAAGCACAAAAAACCATCGCACGCCAGGGGAATGGCTACAACGGGGCTTTGCTCATCCGTGGAGAGCATAACTCGGGAAAAACATTTATGACCAACTATATCTGCCACAATTACCTGGCCAACCGGCAGGTATTTGTTGTGCAGCCGCCTTTTGCAGGCTCTTGCTCCGAGGCAGACTTCCTCAGGGCATTTCAGAAAGCCACTGAACAATATGTGAGTGCAGACAAAATTCTGAAATCATTACCCGAAAAATCGGTGATCGTTATCGAAGATCTGGAGCTTTGGTGGGAAAAGCACAAACAAGGGCTAAAAGTAATTCAGTTTATAATAAACCTTATTGAAAAACATGGCACCAGAATTCTGTTTATCATCAACGGGAACCTTCATGCTTTCAACAGTATCAACCGGTTTAAAAGAATGGACCCATGGATGTTGAGCATAATTGACTGTACTCCCTTCAATGCAGAGGAAATCAAAAACATTATTATACAACGTCATCGCTCGGGCAATGTGAAGTTCATGTATAACGGAAAAAAAGAAGAGGAGATGCGTTCGTGGGATTACGCCCGGCTTTTCAATACCTTTTATAATTACACCCGGGGCAATGTGGGGCTAAGCCTGCAAGCATGGATGGCCTGCATTGACGAGGTGAAAGACAACCGCATTATCATCAGAACGCCCCGAAGACCCGACACAAGCCTGTTCAATAAAATGAATGCAGAAACACTCATTTTCCTGGTGCAATTTATACTGCATAAGCGACTTAACATTGATAAGATACAGCGAATCATGCTAATGTCGCAGCAGCAGGCACTGGAAAAAGTCACCCATCTCAAAAGGGCTGCTGTAATAACCGAGCCCAGCAAGGGAGTGTATATGCTTAACCCCAGCCTGCATGCCTTTATCAGGGAACGACTCATAGAAAAGGATCTTCTTTAACCTCACGTTAATGCCAAGCTATAAACTATGGATACAGTAACCTTCAGCATATTCCGATTCAGCATAGTGGTTTTCCTCTTAACCGGTATTATTATTTTCGTGT
>SLOR01000163.1 GCA_007132395.1 Bacteroidales bacterium | reverse complement strand
GTAAAATTCACTCAAGCCATTAACACATATGAGAGAGCAAATCATTAACAACCTGGGAAGCCCCGGCCAGCTGGAAAAACTATATCGTGGCAATAAATCCCAATTCAAAAGTACATTTAACACCCTTTTTTCTGAAATCAAGGAAAATGCCACCGCACAAATCTGGAATGAAAGATTGAATTATGAAAGCCCTGATATACATTGGGGCACACGCAGGGAACTAATTTTTGTTGTCGTAGCCTCACTGCTTGCCGGGGCTATTGCTAAACTACCCGACTTTACTTCATTAGACCCTGATTTCTTTTATCCCCGAAATGCAGGGTTTATTGTTTTTCCCTTGCTTACATTGTACCTTTCCTGGAAACAGAACCTCCCCCTGAAGCAACTTTTTGCTGTTATAGGAATTATAACAGTGGCATTGGTTTACATAAATCTGCTTCCCGAAAATCCAGGTAGTGATACCCTGGTGCTGGCCTTTATCCATTTGCCTTTCCTTTTATGGGCTTTGCTGGGGTTCGCATACGTGGGGGGCGATATGCAAACGTATGGCAAACGTCTTCATTTTTTGCGCTTTACCGGCGACCTGCTGGTAATGTCTGCTCTGATTGCTATTGCAGGAGTGCTGTTTTCTGTTATCACTGTGGGTTTGTTTTCATTGCTTGAAATACCTGCCGAAGTTTACTACTTTAAGTATGTTGGCGTATGGGGAGTAGCTGCAATTCCATTTATTGCTGCATATCTGGTGCTTTCCAATCCTCAGCTGGTGAGTAAGGTCTCGCCTGTTATTGCCAAAATATTTACACCGCTTGTACTTTTTACCCTTACGGTTTTCCTTATTGCTGTTATCATTACCGGAAAAGACCCTTACCACGACAGGGAATTTCTCCTCATATTTAATGTGTTACTTATTGGTGTGATGGCCCTCATATTGTTTTCCATTGCAGGCACACCCAAAAACACCAGCCATAAAACGGCCTTTCTTTTGTTATTTTCACTTTCAGTAATAACCCTTCTGGTCAATGGCGTAGCGCTGTCGGCCATTGTTTACCGGGTTTCTGAATGGGGCATTACCCCCAACAGGCTTGCAGTGCTGGGTAGTAATATCCTTATCTTTATTCATCTGGTTTGGGTTGCTCTCAAACTCTTCAAAATCCTGAGGCATAAAAACAACATTGGCAATGCAGAGGATAGTATTGCTGCCTTTTTACCCATTTATGTAGTATGGGTAATGCTGGTGTGTTTTGTTTTTCCTATTATCTTTAATTTTGGTTAAACCTAATTATCCAAAACCCCACCCATATGATAGCGAAGAAAAGAACACTCAAAGTGCCCGCCGCAAAAGTGTGGCAGGCCTTAACCGATAAAGACCAGATGAAGCAATGGTATTTTGATATCCATGATTTTACCCTTCAGCAGGGTGCTGTCTTTAATTTTTACGAGCCCGGCGATGCCAGGGAGTTCCATCACCGCTGCCAGATAAAGGAAATTATTACTGAAAAGAAAATCTCTTACACCTGGACCCATCCAAGCCATAGCAAGGGCGAAAGTATGGTTACCTGGATGCTGAAAGAAGAAAACGGATCTACAGAAGTAACCCTGCAGCACGAAGGAACAGAGAATTTTGCTGATGCAGGCCAGGCCTTTGCCCCCGAAAATTACCAGATAGGATGGGAGGGCATTATGTTCAGACTAAAAAATTACATCAACGGTCTGCGCAGGCATACTTACCAGGTTGAAATAAAGGCCCCTGCGAAAAAAGTATGGAATGTGCTGTGGGGGAAAGAAACTTACCCCCGGTGGACAAGCGTTTTTTCGGAAGGTTCATATATGAAAGGCAACCTGGAGCAGGGCAGCCGTATTCACTTTCTTACCCCCGATGGCAACGGGATGTATGCCGATGTTATCTTCCTTACACCCAAATCTTATGTTTTGTTTCAGCACGTTGGTGAAGTCAGAAGCTTTGTGGAGCTTCCCAAAGATGATGAAACAGAAAAATGGAGCGGTGCTTTCGAAAGCTATATGCTCAATGAAGAAGATGGAAAAACAATACTTACCGCCGAAGTAGATTTGACGCCCGAAGATGCAAACTTTTTTAACGAACACTTCCCCAAATCTTTACTGATTATCAAAGATTTGGCTGAATAAAAAATGAACATCTTCAAAAACTCAGATTATGGAACCCCATAAAATATTCAGGCAGTTCACCGTGCTCGACAGGAAGAAGGCAGATCCCGGAAAATTTACCTTTACCGGAATCCAACCTGTGGCAAAGGTGGACATTCAACTTTTTAAGTATAGGAAAGATGATTGTGCCGAAAGTCAAAATGTTTCCCCGGAAAGCATCGGGAATATTGAGAAAAGTGAAAACAGCGGTTACAATTACTGGCTGAATACACACGGCATTAATGAAACAGAAACTATAGAGGCCATCTGTAAAAAGCAAAACATCCATACCCTGGTCATTCAGGATATTCTGGATGTTAATCAGCGCCCCAAATACCAGGAGTTTGAAACCTTCTCTTTCTTAACCCTTAAATCCATTCTTCCTTCTGAAAGTGAAGTGATAACAGAACAAATCAGCTTTGTTTTCGGCCAGAATTTTTTAATCTCGTTCCAGGAAAGAAAGGCCGATTATTTTGAACACCTGCGCTACCGGCTTAGGGAAGACAAAGGCATTATCAGGGAAAGAGGTGCCGACTATTTGCTCTATGCCATGCTGGAATCCATCCTGGATAATTATTTCAAAACCCTTAACAAGCTGGATGATGATTTGGAAAAACTAAGTTTTTCCGATACCCGCAAAGAACCCTCTCCCAATGTGTTGCAGATGATTGAAGGGCACAAAAAATTTGTGCACTACATTAAAAAATCCATTTTGCCCATCAAGGAGTTTGCGCTGATTGTGGAGCGGGGCGATTGCCAGTTTATTGAGTCCAGGCACATAAAATATTATTTGGAAATCAAAGACCTGTGTCTTACCCTGCTGGACAATTGCGATATGTTGCTGGCTTCGCTGGAAAGCAGTACCAACCTGTTCTTCTCCATACAAGGGCATCGCCAGAACCAGGTGATGAAAACCTTAACCATTGTAGCCACCATTTTTATCCCGCTCACATTCCTTGCCGGGGTATATGGTATGAACTTTACCCATATGCCTGAACTGGAGTGGCGATTTGGCTATTTGTCCGTGTGGATGGTTTTTGTACTTGTTTTCCTGGGAATGTTGCTGTACTTCAGGAAGATGAAATGGTTTTAAAATGTAAGACCAAATGTTGTTGTCAGTACTATTATTGTTAGTGGGATTTGTGGCCCTCATAAAAAGTGCCGATGCCCTGGTGGTGGGTGCCTCTGCCCTTGCCCGGAAATATAATGTATCGGACCTTGCTATTGGCCTTACGGTGGTGGCTTTTGGTACATCTGCGCCTGAAATGGTGGTCAACGTCCTTGCAGCCATTGACAATCATCAGGATATCGTTTTTAGCAATATTCTCGGGAGCAATATTTTTAATGTATTGGCCATATTGGGTGTCGCTGGATTGATAACTCCTTTGGTGGTTCAATCCGGTACGGTATGGAAAGAAATTCCTCTTTCCTTTTTAGCTTTGGTACTGTTGTTTTTGCTTTCCAATAACTTTTTCATTTCCCCAGACCCTGGTTTGTCAAGATGGGATGGGTTGGTATTGATGGTGTTCTTTGTGCTGTTCCTGTATTACGTATTCCATCAACTCAAAAATACAGACGCAAAGGAACCGGTTGGTGGCAGGGAATTATCAGCTGTCAAAATTGCCTTATTTATTGTTCTGGGACTTGCCGGGCTAACATTGGGGGGTAAGCTCATTGTAAGCAATGCCGTTAAGCTGGCCGAATTGCTTCAAATCAGTGAAAAGATTATCGGAATTACCATTATCGCAATAGGCACCTCCTTGCCCGAACTTGCCACCTCAGTAGTAGCCGCACTGAAAAGGAACATTGATATCGCTGTGGGCAATATCATCGGGTCCAACATTTTCAATATTCTTTTTGTGTTGGGCGTAAGCAGTATTATAAGGCCCGTTGCATATCCAACTTCTTACAATTTCGATTTTTATGTACTGGCTATCGGCACCCTCATTCTTTTCCTGGCTATGTTTACCGGAATAAGAAAAAAACTCGACAGGTGGGAAGCTGCGGTTCTTGTAGCAATTTATATCGCCTATGTAAGCTATCTGGTAGGTGGACAGTTTTTTTAGTTGAGCTTCGTTTTATGATTTGTCCTTTCAGAACGCTTTTTCTGTTTCGAAATGTAAAAGAGAAAATGTTCCCATCAGCCTGCTTTCCTAATTGGTTCGTGTTATCACTTTTTTAAGGAAAATGTAGTTGCTGAAATTAATACTATTGTTTGTCTGCAAGGCAGTGGTTGGAGTAAAAAACAATACTTCCCATATCTTTTACGATGCAGAAGATGGGCGTGCTGTATGTGATAAAAGGCCTATATTTGCAGCTAAAATGACTTGCTCAGGCCCATGAAAATTCTTCTGCTTACGCCACCACTTACCCAGCTGAATGCCCCGTATTCGGCCACTCCCTACCTGAAAGGTTTTTTGGTTGAAGAAGGCCATGAGGTGATGCAGGCCGACCTGGGCATTGAGCTGGTAAACCGTTTGTTTTCGCGCCAGGGGCTGGAAAAGGTTTTTCTTGCCTCGGGGGGTAAAACGCCTTCTCGTTTCAGGAAAATGGCAGCCCAAAAGCAACAATATCTGGATGCCATTGATGCGGTAATGCGCTTTCTGCAGGGCAAAGAACCCAGCCTTACCACCCGTATTTGCAATACTGACTGGTTGCCGCGCGGGCCACGATTTGGGAATATGGCCGATGTGCACTGGGCCTTTGGTACCCTGGGCAATACGGAAATGGCGAGGCATATCGCCACCTTATACATTCAGGATATTGCCGATTTTATAAAGGCCATGGTTTGCCCGCATTTTGAACTCATACGGTATGCCGAACATCTTTGCCTGCATCTGCCACAGCTCGATCCACTACTGGAAGAGCTGGAAAAACCCCTTACCCTGCCCGATGTCTATCTGCTGGAGCTGCTGGAAGAGAAGATGGAGGCTTTTCAGCCCGACCTGGTGGGCATCAGCATCCCTTTTCCCGGCAACCTCATGGGAGCATTCCTGTGCAGCCGCTTTATCCGGCAGCAATACCCGAGCACGCGCATCGTTTGGGGTGGCGGGTATGCAAACACTGAATTGCGGCAGTTAAGCGACAGCAGGGTTTTTGATTTTGCCCATTTCATCTGTCTGGATGATGGCGAACCGGCCTTCAGAGCTCTCATACAACACCTGGAGGGTGGGAGTGAGAATGCGCTTTGCCAGACCTGGTTCCGCGATGCGGCGGGTGAGGTGAAGTTTATTCCTGCCCGGCCCGGCCACCACATCCCGTTTCGCAATATCCCTGCCCCCGATTATTCCGATCTGCCTCTGGATTCCTACATCTCCCTTATAGAGCTGGCCAACCCCATGCACAAGCTCTGGAGCGACGGACGGTGGAATAAAATCACCCTGGCCCACGGTTGTTACTGGGCCCGATGTGCTTTCTGCGACACCAGCCTGCCTTATATCCGTTGTTACGAGCCCCTGAAGGCAGAGCAAATATGCGATTATATGGAGCAGGTGATGGAGCAGACCCGCTACAGCGGATTCCATTTTACCGATGAGGCGGCCCCGCCGGCACTTTTACGACAACTTTCAGAAGAAATCATCAGGCGCAAGCTGGTGGTGAGCTGGTGGACCAATATCCGGTTTGAAAAAGCTTTTACTGCAGAACTGTGTGCACTGATGGCCCGTGCCGGCTGTATCGCCATGTCGGGAGGAGTGGAGGTGGCTTCCAACCGCCTGCTTAAACTGATGGAAAAGGGGGTAAGCGTGGAGCAGGCTTTCGAAACGGCCCGCAATCTTTCACAGCAGGGCATCATGGTGCATGCCTATCTCATGTATGGCTTCCCTTCGCAAACGCAGCAGGAAACCTTGAAAGGGCTGGAAGTGGTAAGGCAGATGTTTGAACAGGGGGTGCTGCAGTCGGCATTCTGGCACCGCTATGCTATGACGATGCACAGCCCTTCAGGAATTGAACCGCAGAAATACGGGGCTCACCACCTGCCGCACATACCCGGTACTTTTGCCAACAATGAAATCCCCTTTACCGATAATCAGGAAGTATCTCTCGATCCTTTGGGTGAAGCCCTGCGAATGGCAACCTACAATTATATGCACGGTATAGGGTTTGACTTGCCTGTAAAAAAGTGGCTAAAAGCAGCCAGGGGCAATCAAAATCCTGCAGGAAAGAAGCATTGAAACCTGTGAGGAGGTTGTGGTAAGGACTGTTTGAATAATGGCCTAACCATTCAACCACAAGTCCCTGAAAAGGGTAGCCTTTTCGCGCACCACAGTAATTTTTTCTTCGTGGCGGGGTTTGGTTTTTACCAATAGCTTTCCATTGAACCAGGGCTCTACCTTTTGTATGGCTTCTATATTAACAATGATTTGGCGGT
>SLOR01000334.1 GCA_007132395.1 Bacteroidales bacterium | reverse complement strand
GGTTTCATCACCTGTCAAAAAATACTCTTTCTGAAAATTCAGAATTGCTTCCATAGTAACCAGCAATGTATTTTGTCTTTGCCTGATGGCATCGATAAACCATTTGGCCCCATCAAGCTTTTGCTTTACAAACATCATGGCCTCTTTTTGCCGGGCATTGCTTTTGCCCTTTTGTTCAGCCATGCCCTCCAACATTTCGGCATAGGTTCTGTTAACCCGCAATTCGGGGGCGTTGCGTGAATTAAGGATTATCTCCAGCTCGCCGTTAAAAGTGGTAACAAGAAAATCAGGCACCACATACTGGGCGGCACGCCCTGCCTCGGTGAGTGTATTGCCGGGTTTGGGGTTTAATTTGAGAATCTCATCTATTGCAGCTTTGAGCTCTTCGTCAGAGAAATTATGCTTGTTCTGAATTTTGGAGTAATGCTTTTTGGTAAAATCATTGAAATTCTTCTCCAGGAGAATATTGGCATTTTCTACCGCGGGAGTACGCGGGGTTTTTCTTCGAATCTGCAATAAAAGGCACTCCTGCAAATCACGTGCACCTACCCCGGGCGGGTCAAATTCCTGCACCACCCGCAACAAACCAATAACTTCCTTAAAGTCTGTTTTGATATTAAGCGAGAAAGCCAAATCATCGATAAGGGAATGGATATCGCGCTGCAGGTAGCCGGCATCGTCAATGTTGCCGATAATATGGGTGGCGATGAGTTCTTCCTGTTCGGTCAGACTGCGCAGCCCCAACTGGGACAATAGGTGGTCCTGAAAGCTGAAGGAAGACGAAATGGGCATTTCCCGGTGCTCATCATCGGCACTGGTATTATTGGCCGATAACTTATAATTGGGTATTTCGTCATCATCAATATAGTCGCTTATATCAAACTCGTTATCCGGGTCATGCTCGGGCTCATCAAAATCCTTATCATCGGTATCCAATTCGTCGCCAAATTCCTCATCCTGCTCATTGTCAAAATCCTCCAAATCATCGTCGCCCTCTTCCAATGCGGGGTTTTCTTCAATTTCTTCCTTGATGCGCTGCTCGAGCAGAACGGTAGGCAGCTGCAGCAGTTTCATAAGCTGAATCTGCTGCGGCGATAACTTCTGTAAAAGCTTTTGCTGTAACCTTTGCTTAAGCATTGTATTAAAGATATATTTAAAAAACCTGGTTAGTTAAAACCATCGACTGCTTATTTGGTTGCCAATTTAAGAATTTTTTCTCATACGCCTGTAAGAAAAACCAAGTGTTAAAACTCGGCATTTTGTGGTGTGCGTGGAAACGGAATTACATCACGAATATTACCCATGCCGGTAATAAACAACATAAGCCTTTCGAAACCCAGTCCAAACCCACTGTGGGGCGCGGTGCCAAACTTACGGGTTTCCAGGTACCACCATACATCCTTCTCCGGAATTCCCATCTCATTAATGCGAGAAATAAGTGTATCGTAATTTTCTTCCCGCTGGCTTCCTCCAATGATTTCTCCAATTTTGGGAAACAGTACATCCATCGCTCTTACCGTTTTGCCATCATCATTTACTTTCATGTAAAAAGCCTTGATTTCACGTGGGTAATCAGTAAGAATAACGGGCTTTTTAAAATGTTTCTCCACCAGGTATCTTTCATGCTCCGATTGCAGGTCAACGCCCCACTTAACAGGATATTCAAACTTTTGCCCTGATTGCTCCAGAATTTCAATGGCACGCGTATAGGACAAACGTTCAAAGGTATTTTCTGTTACAAACTTCAGCCTTCCGATGAGGTCGTTGTCATACATTTTCTGCAGAAATTCCAGATCGTCGGTGCAATTTTCCAGCACATAAGAAATGAGGTATTTAAGAAAATCTTCTGACAAATCCTGGTTGTCGTGAATGTCGTAAAATGCCATTTCGGGTTCTATCATCCAGAACTCGGCCAGGTGGCGTGTAGTGTTGGAATTTTCGGCCCGGAACGTTGGTCCGAAGGTATAAATATTGGAAAGGGCCAGTGCACCCAGCTCACCTTCCAGCTGACCACTTACCGTAAGATTGGTTTCCTTCCCAAAGAAGTCGCGTGAATAGTCAATTTTCCCTTCCTCTGTTTTGGGCACGTTATTCAAATCCATTGTAGTAACATGAAACATCGCCCCGGCTCCTTCTGCGTCAGACCCTGTAATGATGGGTGTGTGCAGGTAGTAAAAGCCACGATCATTAAAATAATTATGAATGGCGAAAGCCAGCGCGTGCCGGATTCTGAATACAGCGCCAAAGGTATTGGTTCGGGGGCGCAGGTGGGCTATTTCTCTGAGAAATTCCAGGGTGTGCCCTTTCTTCTGCAGCGGATAGGTATCCGGATCGGCACTCCCGTAAACCACCAGACCTGAAGCAATGATTTCAACACTCTGCCCTTTGCCCTGCGATTCAACCAGCTTGCCGTTTACAGAGATACATGCCCCGGTAGTTACCGCCTTGAGCAGTTCATCATTATTAAATTCCTGAACATCTACAACAACCTGAATATTATGTATAATGCTGCCGTCGTTGAGCGCGATAAAAGCAACATTCTTATTCCCTCTCTTGGTTCTTACCCATCCCTTTACATTTACCTGTTCACCAATTAAGCTGGTAGTATCTTTTTTCAAAAGGTCAAACACCCTTTGTCTTTTCAATTGTTCCATATGATTTCAAGAATTTTTTATTTATTTTTCATGCCAATGAACTGAGCATACAGTTATAAACAGGTTCATCAGACAGGCTGCAAAATTAATACAAATTTGCAAAGTCAGTCTCCCAACACAATGAATATTAAATAAAGATAGGCTTCCGAAAAAACTTTCCGCCCAAACTGCCAACAGCCGTAAACAACAGTTTAACAGCCATTCATATTTCACCTTTATTAAGCCGAAGGGCCATGAAGATAAAATTAAACCCACTATTACATCTTTTTTTTGGAAAAAACTTAGTATTATTGCAACAATTAATGGTATTTATGAAATCGCAAATTCTTCCGATAGCTTACTCCATAAAAGGCACACCCTGGGACTACTAATACTATTTACTTAATCAGTATTTCAGGTTCTTTTGTTTTTTATTGGATATGCTTACAGAAAGATTATTTGCGTTTTTTATTTATATCAGTCACAAAACCAACAACATTAACTAATCCAAAGCACGTATGAAAAAAGGTTTAATTGTTTTTTGGGTAATGGCATTTTCTGTAACCACCCTGTTGGCACAGACCATAAGCATCACCGGAACCGTTACATCTGTTATGGATGACAATATGCCTCTGCCCGGGGTTACGGTTCAGATTAAGAACACAACACAAGGTACCATTACCGATATGGATGGCCGCTACAGCCTGGAGGCCAATGCCGGCGATACGCTGGTTTTCTCCTATGTGGGTATGATTCCTGAATCTGTACCCATTGAAGGTCGCACTACCATCAATGTAAGCCTTATGGCCGATATAGCCCGACTGGGAGAAGTAGTGGTGGTGGGGTATGGTACGGAATCCAGTCGCCTGATCTCAGGCTCATTGGGTGTTGTAAGTGAGAGCGAGCTGCGTGATGTTCCCCTACGCACCATTGATGGGGTATTGCAGGGCCGTTCAGCAGGTGTGCAAATTACACAAAACTCAGGTACACCCGGTGCTGCAACCACTGTGCGCATCAGGGGTAACAGCTCTATTTCTGCAGGCAACGAACCGCTATACGTGGTAGATGGCATACCCATTACTACCGGTAATTTCGGTCAGGTGGGATTCTCAGGTCAGGGCATCAATGCCCTTTCGGATATCAACCCCAACGATATCGAATCCATCACTGTACTGAAAGATGCTTCTGCGGCTGCCATATATGGAGCAAGAGCTACCAACGGTGTTATCCTTATAACTACAAAAAGAGGTAAAACCCAGCAAACCCAGATGAACTTCAATGCCACATTCGGAATCCAGGATATTGAAAACAGGCTGGAGATGCTCAATGCAGAGCAATGGCACGATTTAAAAGGTACTACACCCGCCGACCCCAACAACCCTGTTGACACCGACTGGCTTTCGTATGTGTTGCGTTCTGCACCCATGGCCAACTATGAATTATCGGCCAACGGTGGTAGCGATAATACACAATTTTTTATATCAGGAAGCTATTATACGCAGGAAGGTGTTGTACTGGGCACATCATACGAAAGATTAAATACCCGCATCAATGTTGACCATAAGGTAAATGAAAAACTGGATGTGGGGGCAAGTTTTGGTGCCAGTTATTCGCTCAATCACAGGGTAGAAGGCGACCAGTCACTCAATGCCCCACTGGCCAATGCCATTGCCAACCCTCCTATTTTTCCTGTATACAATGAAGATGGCAGCTACAATGAAGATGCTCCGTTTGCCAACCCCGTTGCCATTGGAGAAGAAGCCATCAACGAGGCTCACTCTTTCCGCACCATAGGAAACGCCAATGCAGATTACCGCATCTTGCCCAACCTTACCGCCGGAACCAAATGGGGTTTCGATTATTTAAGCCTTAGAGAGCATAGCTACGACCCTCCCACTACTCGTCAGGGAGCCCGATCCAATGGTATCGGTATCGAAGCGCAAAATAATGTGCTCAATATTGTATCCAACAATACATTGCGCTATACCAACACCTTTGCCAACATTCACAACCTGGAAGCATTGGCAGGATATTCCTTTGAGATTTTTCAGCGCAGAAATTCCTTCATCCGAGGGGTAGATTTCCCCAATGAATCCTTTGAATACCTGGCAGAAGCCGGTACCATTACCGATGCTTATGCCCGTGCCGTAAACAGGGGGATGAATTCTTATTTCGGACAAATCCGCTACAACTTTGACTACAGGTATATTTTATCAGCCACCGCACGTTACGATGGTTCAACCAAATTCAGTGAAAATAACCGCTACGGCTTTTTCCCTGCCGTATCTGCGGCATGGAGAGTGTCGGAGGAGGCATTCTTCCAGAACCTGAATACTCCTGTAAATGAACTCCGCATCAGAACAAGCTTTGGGGTAACAGGTAATGATGGCATCCCCGATTTTGCCTACCTGGCATTGTATGGCGGAGGAAGCAACTACCTGGGGCAATCGGGAATTTATCCTGTGGCATTGCCCAACCCCGATTTGAAATGGGAAACCACATACCAATACAATCTGGGTATTGATTTTGGAATGTGGGACGACAGGGTAGAAGTATCTTTCGACTACTATAACAACCAAACCAAAGATTTGCTTTTCAGCCGCCCTGTATCCATGACATCAGGATTTTTCAGTATCACCTCCAACATCGGGGAACTGGAAAACAAAGGGATTGAGCTGAGTTTGAAAACCGTAAACTACGAGACACAGGACTTTATGTGGACATCTTCATTCAACTTTTCACGCAACAGGAATAAAATTCTCTCGCTATACAAAGATCAGCCCCTGGACAATATAGGCCGTGGTAGCAACAGTGTAAGAGTGGGCCAACCCCTGGGGGTTTTCTATGGCTTCAACAGCCTGGGCGTTGACCCTTCAACCGGTGATATCGTTTTTGAAGACATCAACGGTGACGGTGTAATTGACGCCAACGACAGAACCATTATTGGCGACCCCAACCCCGACTTTACCGGAGGTTTTACCAACAACCTTTCTTACGGAAATTTTGATTTAAGCGTTTTCCTTCAGTTTTCCTATGGAAACGACATTTTCAATGGCACGCGGATATTTATCGAGTCTATGAAAGGTAACGACAACCAAACAACTGCCGTTTTGGATCGCTGGCTTGAACCCGGTGATGAAACTGCTATCCCCAGGGCCACCGGACGCGACCCCAATAACAACAACAGGGTTTCTTCCCGTTTTATTGAGGATGGATCTTTCCTGAGAGTGAAGAACGTTTCGCTGTCCTACAACTTCGACAGAAGGCTTGTAGAACGTGCCGGCATGCGCAGCGCCAGGGTTTTTGTTACAGCACAAAACCTTTTCACGTTTACCAATTACAGCGGCATGGACCCCGAAGTAAACTATGCCGGGCCCGCCAATCTAATCCTGGGTACCGATTTCTTTACCTACCCACAGGCGCGCACCATTTCTTTCGGAATCAATTTAGGACTCTAAAAAACAATTCGCTATGAAAAAAATATATTTCATCATATCAATATTTGCTCTCTTGTGGATGTCCTGCGACGTGCTTGACGTGGATCCACAGCACAGCATTCCGGCCGACGATGCCATCAAAAACAGGAACGATGTACTCAGAGCCATCACCGGGTGCTATGATGCATTTCAGGCAGCCGGCTATTATGGTCGCAATTATGTGGTTGTGGGCGATTTGCCCGCGGATAACCTTTCCTGGACAGGTACCACTGCAGGATACAACCAGATTGATAACAACAGCATCCTTTCCGACAATGTAATCGTGGAAGGAATCTGGAGCAGCATATATACTTCACTAAACCGCATCAACAATGTTATCGACAGGATTCCTCATGTGGATGACTTAACTGATGCACAGGCCTCTGAATTCCTGGGCGAACTTTATTTCCTGAGGGCCCTGGCGCATTTTGACCTGGTACGGCTTTATGGCGGTATTCC
>SLOR01000140.1 GCA_007132395.1 Bacteroidales bacterium | reverse complement strand
CGGTCATATTTATCATTAAACTATTTTTAAGTTCATTACTGGCAAGAAAACGGATAATTATTAAAGTTTTACTTTTTCAGAAACTTCTTATTCACAACTGCTGCATCATGGGTAAATCGAACAAGATACATCCCTGCAGGTAAATCACTTACATCAATTTCTTCAGAAGCCTCCGTGAGATGCTCCATGAGCAGGCGCCCCTGCATATCCCAAATGCGGATTTGGGTTGTGCCGGATAGCCCGGTGATGGTGAGGGTTTGCTTCACAGGGTTGGGATACAATTGAATTCCCACTTCAGCGTCCAGAAATTCAGTGGCGGTATAAGCCCCTAATTCAATATCCAGCCAGGTGGTAGCATAATTTTCTACCAGAACATTTTCAAAGGTAAGGGAGGGATAGCCCTCAGCTTTTGCCACCAGGGTATAATTGCCTGCCAGCACCGGCCTGCTGAAGCCCCCATGATCGGCCGATGAATACACCCACGACTGGTCTTTATCGTGATTGGAAAGCTCAATTTTTGCACGCAAGGGCTCACCGGTGGCCATATCTGTTACCTGTCCATGAATTCCGTAAAGACTTTGCTCCATGTAATTCAATAATGATCGGTAATTGTATTCCCAGTGATCGGGAAGCATACTCGCCGGTAAAAGCTTGGTATTGGAAAGTTCCAGTGTAAATTCTCTTTGGTGGGCATACCAGTTCATATAATCCTGCCGGCTGCCATATACCACATACCAGTCGCCACCATGGGTAACGCCATTGTTGAAAGATGGCCCGGAAGGATTCATGTAGGAAAACGGGCTGTAATAGCGTGCCGTATCGGCATACTCATGCATAACCAGCTGCCACCAGTCATGATCGGCATGGGTGCGCTCGTTGGATCGCCAGCTGTCCCATGGGTAGTTTACACATTCTATTCCCCCGTGCATATTGGCTGACATTACAAAATCCTTAGTTTCCACCAGTTCCATCATAGCTTGTGTTTCCTGTTGATGGTCGGGCACAGGCACATGTATGGGATTGGGGTAGTTACGGTTCAAATCTACCCCTGAAAGGTTGGACCGGGTGGCTCCGGAAAGGGTGCTGTTGTCGTGCCGGTAGCTGCCATCGGGGTTTTCATTGGGGCAAATCCAAATTTCCAGGTTGTCGAGCAGGTGGGTAATCCTTGGGTCGGTATCGTAATTATTGAGCAGAAAGTGAATCAGGCGGAGGGAAAGGTTAAAGCCCGCGGTTTCATCGCCATGCATGGTGGAGGTGTACATAAAGCGGGGGCGACTGTGAGGTTCCTCCACGTTGGCAGTAATACGCCCGAACAAAATTCTTCGCCCGCTGGCAAGGGTAACGATTTCCACTTTTTCAAAAAGTTCAGGAAAATTTTCCTGAAACTGGGCCATCATACTTTCGTAAGCCTCGTAAGTGGGGTAAAAATCCCAGGCCTCCAGCTGTGCAACATCTACTTCGCTAAGCATATTCAGGTTGCTTTTTTGGGTGAGCAAGCCCGGAGGAGTCAGCAGCTCATAATCTACCTCCATGGCGTAAAACTCCCGGAAGGTTCGCTCCCCGGCATAGGCATACACGTAACCGGAGGCTTCATCGAAGTAATCCACAGAAAACAGACGTACAAATGTATCAGCAGAAACTTCTTTGGGGGGAATAAAACGGAAGTAAATTTCTTTCCTTTCCTGCAGAATCTGCCTTTCTTTTTGTGGGATATCTGCAGCCTTTACCGGGCAATAGAACAGTAACAAAAAGGGTAACAGGCAAATGCTTTTATGCAAACAGGAAAAGAAAGATGGCATAGGCGAATATTCAGGTCAGCTAAAACTATGCGTTGAAAGCCTCGTTGAGTGCTGACAGATGGTTAAACAATCCTTTGTTTATTTTAACAAGAGGTAACCTGAGATTGTTTTTGGCCAGGCCTTTCATTTCAAGCAATGCTTTAACTCCTGAAGGGCTACCGTCTGCGTATATGGCTTCTATGATATCGAATAACTTAAAATGAATTTCACGTGCACTCTTGTAATTATTGGATAAGCAGTGGCGCACCATTTGCGAAAATTCGGCAGGAAAAGCATTGGCAATCACAGAGATTACGCCATCACCTCCAATGGCCATAAAGGGAAGCGTAAGGGCATCTTCTCCTGAAATTACCAGGAAACCCTCAGGTTTACCTTTGATAATGCGCGAGCACTGGGCCAAATCGCCGGAAGCTTCTTTCACGGCAATCACATTGGGAATCTCGTGGGCAATGCGCAGAGTGGTCTCGGCATCAATATTAGAGCCGGTACGTCCTGGTACATTGTACATAATAACAGGCACAGGGCTATCGCCCGCAACCGCTTTATAGTGGTTAAAAATCCCTTTGGGCTGGGGTTTATTATAGTAGGGACTTACAGACAGAATCGCAGCAATGCCGTTGAACTCTGTATTCTTAATATCGGCAAGCACCTGCCGTGTATTGTTGCCTCCAATACCGATAACCACAGGTACCCGCTCGTTGACAAACTCCAGTCCGCTATTTAATACAGCGTTTTTCTCGTCCGCATTAAGTGTAACAGATTCGCCGGTAGTGCCCATAAAAACGATATAGTCCACACCGCCTTGTATCTGGTATTCAATAAGTTTTTCTAATGATTTAAAATCAATACTTCCTTCCCTGTGAAAAGGAGTTACGATGGCAACCCCGGTTCCCTTGAATCGGTTAATCGTCTGAGCGGTCATTATTAAGCATTTTTAGGTAATACATAGTATGTTTTGCAGCATCTTCCAGTGAGCTGTTGTCGTCTATTTGTATCATTAGGTCGTACAGGTCAACGTACTTTTCATGGTATCGGCCAACTTTAAAAGGTACATTGGAGAGCGAAGTCAGGAACTTTGCATGAAACACCACAGAAGGTGTAAGGTCAATAATAACATCGTAATCTGCTGCGATAAATTCCTTTACGTTGGGAGCAACCGGTTGCTGGTTCCATCCAAAATAGCCTGTGTTGCAGAACTCGAAGGTAAGCTTGGGAAAGCAGTAGTCGGGCATTTTTTTCTGTGCCACGAAGCCCAGGGTCTTTACCTTTTTCTGATCCTGCTGCAATTCCTTTACCAGCAAGGTTATCTGCCTGTAATTTTCTTCCGTTGAAGCATCGTAAAGGATACCAAAACGAAGTGCATCTTTATAGGAAAAAATCCTTTTCTTTCTTTTAAGGTTTTTCAGTGCATTTTTCAGGAACCAGTGCCTGATACCCTCCCTGATGTTTTTGAACATGTGCAATAATCTGTTTTTAGTGGTGTGTACCGGTGGTTTTGTTAAATCCGCAATTGCGTGTGAGTTTTCAAATTTAATGAAAATTGCCCATTACCTCCATAATTTCACCGATATAAAACCTGTGATAATCCTTTGAGGGATACATGGAGTGAATTTTTTCATCTAAAAACAACTCGGGCTTTATGTCATCAAAGTATAATTTGCGGCATTCCAGCGTAATACGGGCCTCCTTAAAGCCTACCGACCCCGAGGGAGTTGCCAGGGGAGTAAGGCCCTCCATGTTCATTTTATCCATCTCCCTTCCTGATTTTGTACCCAGCACATTCAGGGTTTTCCGAAAGGATTCATCAAAAAAACTCAGTGTAAACACTTCATGCTTCTCCACGAATTCGTAGGTGTACCTTTGAGGCCTGATAAAGGCAATGGCAATGGGTTTGTTCCACAAAATCCCGCAGGTTCCCCAGGAAGCTGTCATCATATTGAAATTTTCAGGGGTTCCGGCACTTACAAGCATCCAGTCTTTTCCAATGAGCCGGAAGATACTTTCGTTAAGGGTATAAGGATCCAGTCTGTTGAATTTTTCCATAAAGTAGATTGTTGTAGAATGTCATATTTTCCCGATGCGAATGTAGCCAATTTTCTGCATACATCGTGAGAATGGCTTACCTTTGTGCTCACAAAAACGTTAATTTTTTAACAGTAAGTGTAAATTCATGAAAATGAGAATACGAGTGCTGGGGACAGGAACATCCCAGGGAATTCCGGTGGTGGCCTGCTCCTGCCCGGTGTGCCAGAGTGAAGATGCAGCCGATAAAAGGCTGCGCACCTCGGTAATGGTAGAAACCTCTCATAATACTTTTGTAATCGATGCAGGTCCTGATTTTCGCCAGCAGATGCTTCGTGAAAAGGTAAACCGTGTTGACGCGCTCCTTATCACCCACAACCACAAAGATCACACGGGAGGTCTTGACGATGTAAGGGCATTCAACTGGATATTGAAAAAACCCATGGAGGTATTTGCACGCCAAAGTGTACTGGATGTGTTGCAGAAAGACTTCGACTATGCCTTTGAAGAAGAGAAGTACCCCGGTGTGCCGCAAATCAACCTGCATCCTATCACGAATCATCCTTTCGGTTATAATAATGATACCATCATCCCCATCGATGCCATGCATGCCACTATGCCCGTATTTGGTTTTCGTATCGGCGACTTCTCCTATCTTACGGATGCCAACCAAATCGCACCTGAAGAATTAGAAAAGATGAAAGACTCCAAAGTGATAATAATCAATGCTTTAAGAAAAGAAAAACATCACTCCCACTTTCACCTTCAGGAGGCCGTGGAGCTACTACAGTATCTTAAGCCTCAGCGGGGTTATCTTACCCATATCAGCCACCAGATGGGATTTCATCATGATGTAAACAAAGAATTACCTGAAGGCATAGAGCTGGCCTATGATGGCCTAATCATAGAGATATAGCCTTTTCTACTGCTCAATCCTTACTTTTTTCAGCAGCATATGGTTGAGAGGATTGGTCTGCAAACCTTTCACATAATGGGGTAGAAACCGCATGGACTGGTCGTAATATAGCGGGATAACCGGTGCTTCGACAATTACGATGCTGTCCATTTGCCTATACAGGGCAAAGCGCACAGAATCCACTACTTCCAGGCGGGCTCTTTCGTACAGTTCATCAAAGTGAGCGTTGGAAAAATGTGTGTAATTGGGTCCTGCCGGAGAATGATTGGGCGTGTAAAACAGGGCGAGATAATTTTCCGCATCGGGATAATCGGCAATCCATGATCCCCGGAAAAATGGTGCCTCACCTTTTGCCATCATTTCGCGCAGGGTGGCCGGAGGCATCACATTAATCTGCATACGTATCCCCAGCCGGGCCAGTTCGTGCTGAATATACTGGCTGATGTCCATGTATTGGGAGGTAGTGGCCAGCTCGATAGCAGGCAGTCCCTCTCCTCCCGGAAAACCAGCCTCAGCCAGCAGCCGCCGTGCCTTATCGGGGTTGAAAGAAAAGCCGCCCTTGTTTTCATAAAAACCGGGCATACCCACCGGCACAAAGCCGGCATAGGCAGGGGTACCGATGTTGTTGCGCAGGTATTGCAACATACGTGAACGGTCGAAACCAAAGTTGATGGCCTGCCTTACCTTGCGCTGCTGCAATTCGTTCATGGCAGTGCCCTCTCCCATAAAAAAACCCAGGTATTCCGTATTAAGAAAAGAACCGGTACGTTTGTAAAAGTGTTCCTGATGCTTTTGTTGTATCTCTCCTGCAGGAGTAAGCAGCTCGTCTTTATAACTGGCATCCACGCGGGTAAGAATATCCAGGTTGCCCTTGATGAACTCCAGGAAGGCCGTTTGCCGGTCAATGATGAAACTGATGGAAATGGCATCCAGGAAAGGGAGCCTTTCCCCCTTATAAAACTCAAAATAATCCGGATTTTTCCGCAATACGAGCCGGGTACCTTCTTTCCAGTATTTAAAGTAAAAGGGACCTGTGCCTACGGGTTTTTTGCGAAAATCCTGCCCGTATTTTTCCACTGCCTCGCGCGGCACTGCCGAACAATACTGCATACACAACAGGCCCAGCATGGGAGGAAAGGGCTCGCTAAGTCGGATTTCAAGTATTGTATCTTCTACGGCTTCAACCCACAGAGAGCCATCGGGTCTTCTTTGTACCGCATTCATTACCCAGTTACCCGGAGAGCTGAGCGAAGGATCCGTAAGCCGCGAGAGGGAGTAAGCAAAATCTTCAGCCACTACCCTTCTGCCTTTTCCCTGCGCAAATACTTCACTATCGTGAAAATACACATCGTCGCGCAGGAAAAAAGTGTATAACAAACCGTCTTCGGAAATCTGCCAGGAGTGTGCTATATCAGGCACCACGTTGAGGGCAGTATCCAGCTGTACCAGGCTGTTGAAAATTTGTGAAGTGGCCCAGATATTGGCCTGATTACGGGCATAGATGGGATCCAGAGAGGTGATATTACCATCTTCGTTATAACGGAATACGCTAAGGTGCGAAAGGTCCTCAAAAGAGCTTTTGCACGAGGAAAGTATGGAAAAGAAAAGGATAATCAGGCTGAAAGAAAAAAAACGGACCATATTGTTGCTGCTTTATGAGCGGTTATCAAACCGCAGTTACGGCCTGTGAAATTACAAAATTCTGGAAGTTTTCATTACATTTGCCTTCAGCAGTCTTTACCAAACCAAAACCCTATGAACCCCGAAGTAACCGCTTATATCGAAAACGCACCGGAACCGCAAAAGGAAATCATGCAGCTAATTCGTCGTATTCTCCTTGG
>SLOR01000298.1 GCA_007132395.1 Bacteroidales bacterium | reverse complement strand
TTTCGGTGAGCCGATAGTAGGCCGCGTTATCAATCCCCCGGAAACAAAGGGTTGGCCCCATTTCGTTGCCTTCGCCGGTATGATTGTACACCACATCAAGAATCACTTCAATGCCTGCCTCGTGCAGGGATTTTACCATGTTTTTAAATTCGTAAATCTGTTCCACACCCATGCTGGAAGCAGCATACTCGGGATGGGGTGCGAAAAAGTTGATGCTATTGTAGCCCCAGTAATTGGAAAGCCCCTTCTTTACCAGGTGACGGTCGTGAATAAAGTGATGTACCGGCATGAGCTCCACGGCGTTTACTCCCAGATCTTTCAGGTATTGAATTACATTGGGGTGGCGCATGGCAGCGTAGGTGCCGCGAATTTCTTCGGGTATGCCGGGAAACCTTTTGGTAAAACCCTTTACATGCAACTCGTAGATGATGGTTTTGTTGAGTGGGATTTTGAGCTGGGTATCGCCATACCAATTGAATTGGTCATCAATTACCACGCTTTTGGGTACATATGGGGCGCTGTCGGTTTTGGAAAATGAAAGGTCTTTTTTTCCATCTTTCAAATCATAACCGAATAAGGCGTCATCCCATTTCTCAATACCACTTAGCGCCTTGGCATAGGGGTCGATACAAAGCTTGTTGGGGTTGAAGCGATGACCGTTTGCCGGGTCGTAGGTTCCATGCACACGATATCCGTAAAGTTGGCCCGGCTTGAGGCCCGGGATGTATATATGCCATTGATTGTGTGTGCGTTCTGTAACAGGAATGCGGTGGGTTTCCATCTCATTTTCATCATACAGGCAAAGCTCCACAGAAGCGGCATTTTCAGAAAATAAGGCAAAATTCACTCCCTTTCCATCGTAGACCGAACCCAGGGGGTAGGGGTGGCCCGGCCAGTTTTTTATTGTGTTCATTGAATGAGGTATTATTCAATCTCTTTTTTACACAGATTTGAAATAACAGAAAATAACAGATAATTATGAAAGAGCAGGCAGTGACGAAACCGCGGTGACTTCCCGGATTACATCTCTGACCTTATTTTTTGCAGCGCTTTAATGGGGATGATCAGGTGCTCAGGTTTGTCGGAGGCAAATTTCCTGATTTCCTGTATGGCTTTTTCAAAAACGAATAGGTTGAGTAATTCGCGGGTGCTTTCTGCATTTTTGGGGATGAATCCATAATTTGCGGCAGTTTCGAGGTATCCGTCGAGGAAAGTGTCGGCCACTTTTTGGTACCAGATATCCAGCAAAGGTCGAAGGAAGTTTTCATTTACCGGTACAAACTCTTTGCGCCGAAAATACCCTGTGTGCACGGCATATTGGAATGAGCCCATCATGGAAGCTACATCCCTGAGGGGGCAGTGCTTGAGTTTCCGCACACTAAGTGGGTTTTCGTACTCTCCTTCAAAATCGGTAACGATAAAGTCTTTACCGGTGAAAAGCAGTTTGTTGAGTTTGAAGTTTCCGTGAATGCGGATTTTCCATGTTTCTATCTTGTCTTTTTCCAGTATTTCCTGGATGTAATTGAAATACTTGTTCTGGTCGCTGATGATTTCATTCAGCAAGTCACGGGTTTCATCGTCAAGATTTTCCATATGGGGCTGCAGCCAGGCGATATTCCTTTTTACAAATGTACGCATGGCCTGGTAAAGCGATTTCTGGTACAACAGGGAGAAAGGTTCGGGTTTGAATCCTTTTACCTGATGTATGCTCGACAGGGAGTGGTGCATAAAAGCAGTACGCTGCCCCAGCAGGTTTACCATCTCCAGGAAAAAGGGGCCAATAAGCTCTTCCCACTCCTCTTTGGAGAAAGAAGCGGGTTTCCCCGTATCGGCTTTTTCGCTCAACACTTTGTCGAAAAAGCTTTCGATGGCTGTTTGTGTCATTTCCCACGCACTGCCAACATTGGGTATCAGGTCGGCCACCAATGCTAAAGAGGTTTCCTCATAGCCCTCACGTTTGTAATCCAGGCGTCCTACATAAGGGGGAATATTGGCGAAATCGCTGTGGCGGGTGATGTTTTTCATGATTTCCACATCGGTGCTTTCTCCCTCCTGCGGGTTGCGGTATATCTTAAAGAAGTATTTGTCGCCCAGTATAAGTGATGTATTGGAGGGTTTAAATGCCAGCACCTGAGGTTTAAGGGGCAGTTCGGCAGTGCTGAGTTTACGCAGCCTGCTACCTGAAGACCCTTCTATTTCGCCGTGCATACCCTTAATCTTGCCTCGTTTTCGAATGATGGAAAACACTTCGTTGATCAGGTTTTCATCATATACCGCGTCGTAGAGTATTGCATCTTCGCCGTTGTAGCTTAAGGGGGCAATAACCGATTCGGGATGTTTGTTACTGATTTCGTTCATATAGTTATTCACGGCAATGGACAAAGGCATCAGGAATACTTCTTTCTGCTCTTCAATAAGATCCATCTGCACCATGAAAAGGTATGAGGTAGATTTGCGTAGGGGAATGGGGAAAATATCTACCACATCTACATCACGCAGCTTGCGTATGTTGCCCCTGAACCAGCTGCTGCTCAGGATAAAGTCTTTAAGCCTTGCCTTTATGTCTTCCTGTAGCTTTATATCCATAAGGTCCCACTGTTGTGTGCTGAAAACCAGGCTTTTCTGCTGTGTAGGCTGCTTATCCCTGCATTTGTCGGCTTTTTGCAATTCAAACCAGAAGTAGTTTTTAAATTGCATGGAAAAAGCCCAGGGCTCATTGGAGATAACCGGAAAATCATTGCGGCTGAATACTTCCATGGGAACAGCTCCCGCATAATCATGCAGGTCAAGCTCCACGTATTGGGAGTAGCGCGACAGGTTTACCACTACCAGGATGGTTTCTTCCTGGTACTCTCTTACAAAGGCCAGCACTTTGGGATTGCTGGTGTTGATAAAACGGATGCTTCCCCTGCCGAAAGCCTTGTATTTATTTCTTTTGGCAATAACCCTGCGTTCCCACCATAAAAAGGAAGAAGGGTTGCGTTCGTGGTTTTCCACGTTTACCGAGGTGTAGTGATAGTTGTGGTCGATGATAACGGGGAGGAACAGTTTCTGCGGGTCTGCCTGCGAAAACCCTGCATTTTTGTCGGGCGACCATTGCATGGGTGTGCGCACTCCGTCGCGATCGCCCAGGTAATAATTGTCGCCCATGCCAATTTCATCTCCATAATAAACAATAGGAGTGCCGGGCATGGAAAACAGCAGGAAGTTGAGCAATTCAATGGTGCGCGTATCGCCGCCGAAAAGAGGGAACAGCCTTCGGCGAATCCCCACGTTTACCCTTTTGCGGGGGTCTTTGGCAAAGGTCTTATACATATAATCCCGTTCCTCGTCCGATACCATTTCCAGGGTAAGTTCGTCGTGGTTGCGCAGGAAAATGGCCCACTGACAATTTTCGGGGATGTCGGGGGTTTGTTCAAGGATATCCACCACGGGGAATCTGTCTTCCATGCGTAATGCCATGTAAAGGCGCGGCATAAGCGGGAAGTGAAAGGCCATGTGACATTCGTCGTCATCGCCAAAATAAGCACGGGAGTCGTTGGGCCACTGGTTGGCTTCTGCAAGCAAAAGTTTGTCCTGGTAGTTTTCGTCCACGTATTTGCGCAGCGTTTTAAGGTACTCGTGGGTTTGGGGCAGGTTCTCGCAGTTGGTGCCCTCCTGCTCAAAGAGATAGGGCACCGCATCCAGGCGGAAACCATCCACTCCAATCTGAAACCAGAAATCAAGGATTTTTAAAACCTCTTTTTGTACCCTGGGGTTTTCAAAGTTCAGGTCGGGCTGGTGAGAGTAAAAACGATGCCAGTAATAGGCTTTGGCTTCATGATCATAAGTCCAGTTAGAAACTTCAAAATCCTGAAAAATAATCCGTGCATCCTTATATTTTTCTGTGGTATCGCTCCATACATAAAAATCGCGGTACATACTTCCGGGTTTTGCTCTTCGAGCCCGTTGAAACCATTTATGTTCGGTAGACGTATGGTTGAGCACCAGCTCGGTAATAATACGCAGCCCTCTTTTATGGGCCTCCTTTACAAATCTTTTAAAGTCGGCAAGGGTACCGTATGAAGGATGTATGTCGGTAAAGTCAGCAATATCATATCCTCCGTCCTTCAAAGGAGAAGGGTAGAAGGGAAGAAGCCACAAGGTATTTACTCCCAGGCTTTGCACATAGTCCAGTTTTTTTACAAGGCCCCTGAAATCTCCTATTCCATCTCCATTGCTGTCGTAAAAGGAACGAACATGCAGCTGATAAATAACAGCATCTTTATACCATAATGGATTATTTTCCGGTTCATTGGTTTGTTTTGGACTCATAAATATTTTTTTTGATTAATTCTGTGTTTAAACAAACTTCCCGACCGCATAGTTCAGGTAAATATTTACTTGCAAAGCAAAGTCAGCAGTCAATTGGGATTTTGAATGAAAAAAATGCTGTTTTGTGTGATAATTCACAAAACAGAATTATAAAGGTAAGAAAAAAATGTCTAGACCCCTTTGGAGGAAAAGGGAATTATGGGCTTTGCCTGCATGCGATGGTGATGGATGAGAAGAAGGGAAATAACTGCCCGGGTGTCATTGGTTGATATTAGGGGAGCTATGATAAATGATACTCCGGGCAGTCTGTACTAATTATTGGATTTTTACAGGTTTTCTCTTAAAAGAATAAATCCATTTTTTATGACATTCGCTCCAGAAGAAGCCTGTATGCACACCCGGAAGATAAAACGACAATAGGTGAAGGTCTTCAAGAGTGTATCCGGCTTTTATTAAAGCATCAGTAATATCCTTTCCATTCAGGATTTCCTGATGGCCATTTTTCCAGAAAACTGAATATCTTTTCATGGCAGGAGCATTTCATTAGCAAAAAGCCTGAATATTTTTCAGGCAAAACGCTGCGGTTCGATTTTGAACCGCAGCGGTATAAGTAATTGTGGTTGGGTTGTGTGGGTTATTGTGTGGATTAAACCGGGTTGGGTTCAAAGATTAGGTTTAATGTGCTTTTAATGGCAATAGCTGTACCATAAAAAGGATAAGGCGATAAGGGCAAGAAAATTAGACAGATATGGTTTTGTGGCTGGCAGAATTCTTTTCACACATTGTGAAATTAATATGTCAAAACGAGAATATGGGCAGGGTTTCCCCCAACTAAATTCCCGTGGAGGAAATAAAAATAAAAGGGTCCGTCTCGAAAATTTCTTCTGAGACGGACCCTAAATAGAAGTATTGTATCAACAGGGAAATCTGCTGCCCCTATCAGGCAGACAAAATTTCCGCAATGTTTTTCAACTCCACATTAAAAGATTTATGGTATTTAATGGCTTTGTCGAATGGGGTGAAAACGATTTTACGATTTATGGAACCCACCATTACACCGTGCTGTCCTTCGGTAAGACCTTTCACGGCCTGGAAGCCCAGTCCGCTTGCCAGCACTCTGTCAAAAGCTGATGGAGCCCCTCCACGCTGCATGTGACCAAGAATAGATACGCGGGTGTCGTAATCGGGGAAGTGATCGTTTACGATCTTCTTTACTTCCATGGCCCCGCCGTATTCTGAACCCTCAGCCACAATTACGATGGCCGAATTATCCTCTTCGTTGAGTCCGGTTTTTAGTGATTCAATGAGTTCGTTCACGTAGGTTTTGGTTTCGGGGATAAGAATTTTTTCTGCTCCGCTGGCCATGCCACTGCGCAGGGCAATAAAGCCTGCATCGCGCCCCATTACCTCCACGATGAAAATCCGGTCGTGCGAGTGCGCGGTATCGCGGATTTTATCCACGGCGCTTACTACGGTATTTACAGCTGTGTCGTAGCCAATGGTATAGTCGGTGCCATAGAGGTCGTTGTCGATGGTGCCGGGCAATCCCACCACCGGAAAGCCAAATTCTTTCCCGATAAGTCGTGCTCCGGTAAAAGTTCCGTCGCCACCGATAACCACGAGGGCGTCTACTTCGTTTTTTTTGAGATTCTCCATGGCGGTTTGCCTGCCCTCTGGGGTTTTAAATTCCAGGCATCGTGCACTTTTCAGTATTGTGCCTCCCCGGTGAATAATGTTATACACCGCCTGGTTGCTTAAGGGGGTCATAATATCATGTATTAACCCGTAATACCCTTTTTGCACGCCCAACACTTCAATATTGAAATGCGATGCTGCTTTCACAACCGCACGAATGGCGGCATTCATGCCGGGAGCATCGCCCCCGGACGTAAGAACTCCAATTTTCTTAATTGCTGTCATAGTTTAGTCTTTTTTTCCGGCAGCAAAGGTAATGATAAAATTTATTGGCATGTATCATGGCAGGATATGCCTGTGGTAAATCTTGCTTGGGTAGGGGCTTCGTGTTCTCTGTATCTCTTTGGTAATCCTTTTTTCACCACAAAGGCACGAAGGGCACAAAGGTTTTTTTGCCTGCTGATTTCTTTATTCCTGAGGGCTTCGTGTTCTCTGTGTCTCTGTGGTAATCCTTTTTTCACCACAAAGACACGAAGGGCACAAAGGTTTTTTTGCCTGCTGATTTCTTTATTCCTGAGGGCTTCGTGTTCTCTGTGTCTCTGTGGTAATCCTTTTTCCACCACAAAGACACGAAGG